>JBATTM010000598.1:0-6485 GCA_049670545.1 Polyangiales bacterium | reverse complement strand
CCACCGATCTTCCCGCGGGCCCGTGTCGGGTAGAGCTACATGCGTCGGGCGGTGACGGATCCGTCGACTGTGTCCACTACACGGAGATCGGCAGCACCGCAGTCGTCACCGTGCGCCCCGGGTTCACGGAATCCTCGTCCTTTCGATGCGGGGATGTCAGGTAAGGATGCGTTCTCACTAGTTGCGCGGCTGCACGTACCTCTACGGCGCGCAGAGTGTGTCGCAGACCTAAACGCCTCAGGCGAGTTCGCGGATGTGTTCGAGGAGCAACGAGCGAGCTACGCGGAACGTCAGACTTCGGCGACGACACGCTGATGTCGAACTCAACACCCTTGTCAGCCCGCCCGCGCCGCGCTTTTCATCCCCCAGGATTCGACACGTCCCCTGCCGGACGTCGGTCTCCCTAGCTCTTTGGCGGCCACCAGGAGTCGTTGTGTTAGGTATCTATAAGCTGTGCGCCCACGCGAACTCCGGGCCCGGCGGCATCCTGAATCGCCTGTGCCGAGCTCGGTTCCGTCAAGATCGCTTTCAGGAACGCTGCAAACACGGCGTTCAGCGCTTCATCGCCCTCGATGTCCACATCGATGCTGACGTGCTCGCCTCTCAAGGTGGCGACTTCAAGCCGGCGTTCGGACTCATATTGGGTTGCCCAGTTGGGAGCGTGGTAGAGCGCGTGCTCGAAGTAGTCGAAGTCGGGGCAGTTCTGGTCGAGTTGGACTGCGCGGTTGAGGCACAGCGAAGTCCAGCCGCTCCATGGACAGCAGTAGAGGGCCACGTGGCCGATCGAGACGTCCTCGTGGTGTCGCGCGAAGTCGCCGAGTCCAGATCTCAGGAAATCCACGACTCCCTGCCTGTGTTCCCTAAGGTCGATCACCGTGCGGCTGATCGGAGCATGAAGTGCGACCAGGGTCCATCACTCTCGGGACGCGCCGGCGGGGGTCACCGAGTTCACCCGTTGGCGGTCTTGTCATCAACACGGGAACCTGGTTCGCGCCGAGCCTTCCATGGGCTTGCAAGCCACCCCCGCCGTGGGTGATTCTCCCACCGTGCCCGCCGCGAACATCCAGTCGATACTGCAACGCTTGCGCTTCCGGTCCTCGCACGTCGAACGATCCGCGGTCTTCGAGGTGCTACGTCAACTCCCTCGGAAGCCGCCGTATGACTACGTCAGGTTCCTGTACACCTACGGAGGCGGAAACTTTGATATCGAACTTGTGGTCCGATGCAGCACGCCCCCGCCGATATCCTCTGACGGCGCCTGCGGTTTTGACGAGTTCCTGAGTCCGGGAGACGGTGTTGGGTCGCTCAACGCCCGGCTTGGGCGGCAGGCAGCTGATGACCGGTTGATTCCCATCGCATCTGCCCCGAGTGACGACCTCTATTGTTTGCGCTGGTCCGAACGCGAAGGATGGGACGTCGTCTTTTGGGATCACGACTCCGGCCTTTCCTATTCCGCGGCGTCGTCGTTCGAGGATCTCGTCGAACGCCTTGAAGTCGTTCCGGAGGCACCCGAGGTGTCGGGCGACGTAACGAGACGGATCGATCCGGACCTTCTGTAACGCTGTCAGCGTCTACCAAGTCGGGATCCAAGGTCATGCGCGGCCTCCCGACTCCTGCGACGAGCCGTTTCGCACCCGATGCGGTCCTCCCAGTGAGGTGTGCCACGGTTCGTGCCCGACGAGATACCGGCATGCTATTCAAGAAGAGAGAGGGACAAATGAGAACGACTAGCCTTGTTGCGTTGCTTGTTCTTTTCGCCTGCGGGGACTCGGATGAACCTCCGCAGGTCAACGATCGACACGAATGCTCAGTAGACGAGGACTGTGATCCTGGAGAGGCCTGTGTGCCCTTCGGGTTCGAACTAATCACGTGGATCTGCCGGGAGCCGTAGCCGTCGTCAGAACGACGTACCCCTACGATTGAGTCGGTCGGCGCGTTCACCGGCGCAGCAATCGGTCCGGTGCGGGTTTGCTTTCTCTGGCGGCATGCAACGCGGGACTCGGCGTAGGGGCTCAGACGGCCTTTGGGGCGCTCGGAGGCCCAGAGTTTGGGTTTCAGGGGAACGTGGTGGCTCAACTGATGTTTGGCGACGAGAAACCAGACTTGGCCGAAGCTGCTCGAGCCGGCGCGATGGGGGGCGCGGCCGGGGCTCCCTCCGTCGCTAGCGGAGGCGCATTGAGGTATCATGGCCCTGATCGCGGGTTGCGGTGGCGCCTCCGAACCCGAAGGGTTCGTGGACGAGCGCGTGCCACGGTTGATTGAGGCGGGTGACCTCGATCCGTATGGGTGCCCGTACGTCGAACCGGTTCCCTGGGTCGGCAAGCTCGCGCACGCGCAAGTCTGTGGACCCGGTTGCGAACCTGACGGGGCGAACTCGAGGTTCACAAGCTGTCTGAGCGAAGACGTTCCCACCTACCCGTACGAAGGAGTGAGCCAGGTGCGCGTTTGCATGGTCCACCCGGTGACGGGGAAGGAGTTTCGGTTCAGCACTCCGGCAACCGCCTATCCATACGATTTCTTGTGCTGGGGCCACTGCAACAGCGACGGACCGCCCTGGTATCTCGACGCAGCGCCGGAGGAGTGCTTCGAGAGTGAGGAAACGTGATGAGCCAGGTACGAACTGCCACGTCTGCGACGCTGACGATTTCGCTTCTGCTTCTCGGCTGCGGTGGCTCCACGGACACGCCGATTGGCAATACGGAAGTCGTCTTCGAGGCACCCATCACCTATCGCCCGGACGAGTTCAGATGGGACTATGGGTGCCCCGACATTGGCTGTCCGGCGACCGGCTTCTGCGACCAAGTAAGGATCGACCCAGTCCTCTACTACGTAGAAGAGCAGCCACCTGTCGCGGCCGGTACCATGGTTGAAGGTTTCCTCGACCTCCCGCCGGCACCCGACTGTAGTCTGGAGGCAACGATCGAAACCGACGACGCGTTGTGTGTGGGCACAGGAACGCGACCGGCTGGTGCCGAATATACACTCGTGACGCTCGAGTTCGAGTGCGTCGAAGAGGTGGACCCGTGAAGGGCGACTGCGTTTCGAAAGGAACGCGCCGAATCGATCGGTACCGCACCGCAGGGTTCCTGTGGCTGCTTGAGTCCGCGCCATGACAGTCCAAATGGGATAGATCGGCGGCGGCGTGACCCTAGCTATCGTCGCCGCAGACTCCCTCGGAGGCCACGCGAACTCCGAAGGCCGGAACGTCATCCGTCGCGAAATCACAGCGGCGACGTCTGCGAGGGTGCCGGCGCAGGTCGTGAATCAGGATCAGCGCGTAGTGCGGGCGATGGAGTCGCAGACGCAGTCTCCGAAGCAGAACGCTGGGAGTTTGAAGAAGATCGAGCGTCGGTAGGGCTCGCATCGGTCAACGAGGGTGGGTGTTCGGAGAGCAATAGAATCAGGTACCATCGACCTGATGAACCACAGCGAGATCGTTGAGGCCCTCACGAGCCACGTGCCTTCTGGTTTGGCGCTGGACGAAAACGACGTCGATTCACTCCGCCACGCGGTCCGGACGGCGTTCGAATTCCAAGAGCTCCTCGAGAGCATCAGCGCGGACGACACGATCACCATCAACCCCGAGCGTTTACGAGCGCTATTCTTGGACGGCTTACGAAAAATCGACCTGACGGCTGCTCAGGACAATCTGCGTCCCGTGGCCGAGACACTTCTCTCGGAAGATCGCGACCCCTTCGAGACGATCGAATCCGCGAATGAGACCACTGTATCGGGTGAGGGCATGCAGGCGGCTGTGCGCGACGCCCTGGAACAGATGGCTGGCGACAAGTTTCCGATTCCCCTGAAGTGGACCACCTACGGCAGCGTGCTTGAGCTGAAGCGCGAGTTCAACCACCACTTCGCTGTCTTGAGGTCACCTGAGACGGAGCCTCGAAAGAGGGTCCACGCGTTGATGAACACCATGAGACTTCGGTTGACCTTCTTCGCGAACACATTCTGCCGTGCGGACGAGTCCGTTTGACCGGGACGAGGGATACAGTGTTCCGGTGGGACCGATCTGCGAACCTGCGAGGCGATGAGGGGGATATCGCTGCAAGTAGTTCTGTTTGTCGGCCTCATCGTTACGTGTCGTCCTAACGATTGCGCTTGTCCTTTGGAGATCCAAGAGAGACATTCTGCTGGCTGTCGCTGTCGTCGTGTTCTGGGTGATGCTTGGGCCCTCCGCATGCCATGGATTCGACTGGATGCTCGACTAGACAGACTGACGAGTACCACCCAACTGGGCCTGGCGTACGACCCGGAGATGGGGCGATTCTACGGGCCGAAGGACGATTGGGTCCGCCCGACAACACGGGTTCTCACACCCACCGGGAACCGAGACAGCCACGCCGGCTGCCGCTATTATCGGCGGAATGAGTCAGCCTGAGGAGCACCCGCCTCTCCCCGTGATCGCCGTGATCTTCATCTGTGGAGCGCTTCTTGTCGGGGCCTCCGAGCTGGTGACCTGGGGCGTCCAGGGCTTCCCGTTGGGCCAGGTACGTTTGCTTATGTCCGCCGCGACGTTGTGGCTCTTTGCTCTGTTGCTTTGGCTCTACAGGGGCAGCACCAGTTTGCGCGACAATCCCAAAGACTTGCCGAACGCCCGATGGAAACCGTTGATGTACCCGATCGGCGCGATGATGGCGCTCTACTTAGTGCTGGAGTACTTCGTTGCCTAGCGACCACTAGACGTCGTCATGCGCCGCGTCGAGCGCGCGCATGGAGCAGGAGAGGCAGCGATCGCTCGCATCCTGTCGAAAGGGTCCAGCGGAAGGGCCGCGCCAGGCGGAAGGTCAGGGATAGCGTGGTCGGCAGAGGAATAGTGATTCGCAATCGTTACGCGTTTACGCGTGCGGAAAACCAGATCAGTGTTGCAGTCATCGTGGGTCATGGGCTGAGTTCTGGCCGCTGACGTGCCGATTGCTCGCCCGAGAGTTCGAGCAGCTCTCGGGATACCACGTCGGCGCGTCGCGCGGGAAGGGTGGACAGAGCCTCGATGCTGGCCGCGCCTGCACGGTTCGGTTCCTGAAATGTTCAACCCCAGTTGGCGCAGGATGACACGCCGAGGATTACAGGGGCCACCGTAAATACAGGGGCGAAAACAACGATCGCACTGGCGTGAAACGTGGGTGGTACACTGGGCATGTCTTTCATGACGAAGGTGAACATCACCGTCCTCGGCCTGCTGTGCGCCAGCTGGCTCTGGGGCTGCTCCGATGCCGGTGCGGGCCAATCCTGCGACGAGTCTGGAGCGTGCGCGGCGAGCCGAGAGACAGCTCTGTGCGGTGAGGGTGGGGCAGGGTTTCTCGTGTGGACTGGTGGAGGCCAATTGTCGTCCATCCTGCAGACGGAGCTTGGGCATCGATACATCGTCGTGGATACCAGTTGCCGTTTCGTCGTCTACGACATGGTGACCCCAAGCATAGGAGTTGCGGTCCAAGGGACACTAACGCCAGAGCAAGCCGACGAGCTGAGCGATTTCCTCGCGCTCGAGGAATGGTACGAGCTCGCACCCGGGTACGGGCCCTGTGGCGTACTCGATGCAGGCGGAACCACAATGAAGTGGTCCGATCGCACCGTCACGCTCGGAGGCGGCTCAGGGGTTGATTGCGCCGAGCGCCCGAGCGACTTCCGGCACGATCTTGACAGGGTGCCAAGCGAGTTAGCATCGCACCTCGAAGCGCTCGGTACGCCCGTGTCCGGTGCGGTACGCTACGTCTTGGTGCCCAGCGACTCGAACGGAGAGACCTATCCGGACAATCCATCGTATGCCAACGCTCCCGAATGGCCACTCGACATTCCAATCGAGGTTGCTTCGATGCCCGGCGAAGACGGAGCTGGTTTTTTGGGATGGGAGCATGTCCGGGTAATGGTTGCGGACGGTGATGATGCACGAGCGCTCCGTGACCTTCGGACGGCCTTTCTCGACGGCCAAGTTGGGCAACCTCGCGCGTGGTCGATTCCAATCGAGCAGCCGGACGGTTCGCGCTACCAACTCGAGCTGCGTGACGTGGTCGAATTCGAGCTCGATGGACAGCCCGTTGTTCCGTGGCTTGCCACGGGGGATCTGAGCATCACGACGCTCGCCCCGCCTTCGGTCATGGGAATCAGCTTCTCGGTCTTCTGCGAGGGTGCGAGCGACCCCGTCGCCGACGGCGCTTCAGAGGTCTTCCATGGAGCATCCGGAGGGACGCAGTACTGGGGCGGAGAAGCAACCGAGCTTCCTCAGGGGTTCTGCCAGGTCGTCCACGTGGCGACGACCGCGGAGGGCGAGCTCCGTTGTGGTCCCTTCGAGAACGTTGGTGAGGCGGGTGCCATATCGATCCGGGCAGGATGGACGACATACGCGTCTTTCACCTGCGAGCGGTAGGGTCCGTGAGAGTTTGGACTGATACGCTACGCACAGGCCCGGTCCTTGGCGCCGCTCAGGACACGTACCGTCGATGGAGCGACGCGGACCGTCAAGTACGCGGCGAGTTCGGGGA
>JBATTM010000597.1:0-13173 GCA_049670545.1 Polyangiales bacterium | reverse complement strand
CGACGAGGGAGCCATCGGTGCGTTCCGAAAGCTCCTCGAGCTGGATCCGTCGGATCGCAGGGCGCAAGAGCAGCTCAAGCGGCGCTACGTGTCCCTTGGCGCGTGGGACGAACTCGAGACTTTCTACGCTCAGAACGAAAAGTGGGATGAACTCATCCGCATCGTAGAGCGCCAAGCAGACGCGCAGGAGACGTCCGCCGAAGATCGGATTCCGTTGCTGTTCCGTGCAGCTCGTCTGTGGGAGGACAAGAAGGACAAACGTGATCGCGCGGCGCGTGTGTACGAGAAGATCCTCGCGGCCGATGCGGACAACGTCAAAGCGGCTGAGGCACTCACCCCGATCTACGAAGAGGCTCACGACGCCCGTAAGCTCGTCTCGGTCCTCGAGGTCCGGTTTGCCCATGCCACGGAGGTGGAGTCGAAAGTCGATCTCCTCGCGCAGATCGGGCTGGTGTTTGAAGAGCGGCTGCGACAGCCCGAGACTGCGTTTGAGCGGTATCTCGAGGCGTTCGCCATTGCGCCTGCCATGGAAGAGGCTCGGGTTCATGCCGAGCGACTTGCTGGTGAGATGAACGGTTGGGACCAGCTGGTCTCGGGGTACGAGTCCGCGATCGAGGCTGTGTCCGATCCCCATCAAACCGTGCCGATTCGACTCAGCTATGGCCAGACCCTCGCGGCGCTGGATCGCACCGAAGATGCGATCGCGCAGTTCGCGATGGTCTACGATCTAGAGAGCGACAACCTGCCCGCCATCGGCGCGCTCGGAGAGCTCTACTTCCAGACGGAGCGCTATCGCGACCTGCTCGGAATCTACGCGAGGCGAATAGAGCTCGAGCAGGATCCGGAAGCGCGGCTCGAAATCGCTTATCGGCGTGCGCAACTGTGGGCGACGGCGTTGGAGAACAACGAAGAAGCCATTGCCTGCTACGAGGGGATCATCGACGAGTACGGGGTCGAGCAAGTGGCTGCATGCCGCGATCTCGAGCAGCTCTATGAGACGGAGAGTCGGTGGCAAGGTCTCGGGCAGTTGCTCGAGCGCCGCATCGAAGCAGGCCCCGACAGCGAAGAGGAGCTTGCCGCTCTGAAGTTCCGTCTGGGCGTCGTGTCCGAGTCGCGTTTGAACGATCAGCTCCGGGCTGTTGGACTGTACCGCGAGGTGCTGTCGCTCCTACCAGAGCATGACGGCGCAAAGGAGCGACTCGAACAACTCCTCGACGATGAAGACGTTGCCTCTGAGGCGTCGCAAGTTCTCGAGCCCATCTATGAGATGGTCGAAGATTGGACGTCGTACGTCCATGCGCTTCGCGTGCAGCACCGCTTCAACGCCGATCCAAGGCAGAAGCTTCAGCTTCTCACACGCGTGGCCGACACGTATTTTCAGCAGATTGGTGATGCAGAGCGAGGGTTTTCTGCACTATGTGAAGCGTTGCGTGAGTTGCCATCCGACACCCCGACGTTGGATCGGATCGAGATGCTCGCGAACGAGAACGATCGATTCCCAGCCGTCGCGGAGCTGGTTGGAGACCTGGCGGCTTCGGTCGAGGAGCCGGGGCTCAGCCGTTCTCTCTGGATCAAAACCGCCGAGATATACGACACGCAGCTCGGTGATACCGAGGCGGCGGTGGCGGCGTACCGTAAGGTGCTCGAGGCTGATGCTGGTGACTTCGAGGTGCTCGACGCACTGGATGCCGTGTACCGCGGTTCCCAGCGGTGGCACGAGCTAGGCGGGGTTCTGCGGACGCGCGTCGAGGCGCTGGTCGACCCAGCCGACAAGATCGCCGTCCTCGCTGAGATGTCGCGAATTCACTCCGACTTCCTCGACGATGCAGAGCTAGCAATCTCTCTGCAGAACGAGATCCTGACGCTTGATCCAATCGATCGCAATGCGTTGCGGACGTTGGACGAACTCTTGGCGCGTCAGGGCAACTGGAGTGATCTCGCCGACAACGTCGAACGGCAGCTGTCGATGGCCGACGATCGTGACGAGCAGACGACGCTTCTGCTGAAGCTCGCGGAGATTCGCGAAGAGCGGATGGATGCGGCGGGCGCTGCGATCGAGATCTACCGAGATGTCCTTGCAAACGACACGAGCAATCCGGCTGCGTTGGGGGCGCTCGAACGCCTACTCGAGTCGCCGCAGCATCAAGCGGCCGTCGCAGACATTCTCGAGCCGATCTACAAGGCGAACAGTTCGGCGTCGCGCCTCGTCGAGGTGTACGAGATTCAGGCGCACCATGCGACCGCGCCAGAGCGCCGAGTCGAACTGCTTCACGAGATTGCGAAGCTGCAGGAGTTCTCCGTCAACGACCTCCGTGGCGCATTCGAGAGCTTTGCGCGTGCCTTCAAGGAAGACCCCGGCGACCCGGGTAGCCGAGAAGAACTCGAGCGGCTAGGCGCTGCGGTCGGAGGTGCTGACGCGCTGGCTGGGGTCTACGAACAGGTCGTGACATCGCTGGACGATCCGGACCTCGCCGTTCGGTTCTTGCTCCGCGCTGCGGAGATTCGTGAAGACGATCTCGGGCAGATAGATGCGGCGGTTGAGCACTACCAACGGGTCCTCGAGATCAACGAGGACCATCACCAGTCGGCTGACGCCCTCGAGCGGTTGTTCCAACAAGGGGAGCGCTACGAGGAACTCGCCGCGATTTATCGTCGCAAGGCGACCATGCTTCCGGCGCCTCAGGACCAACGAGAACAACTGGTCAAGGCCGCTGCGATCTACGAGGACATTCTCGACAAGCCGACCGAGGCTGTCCACGTCCACGAACAGGTGCTCGAGATCGATCCAGACGACGTGGCGTCTCTCGATCGATTGATCGATCTCCAAACCCGGCTCGGCAAGTGGGAGGAGTTGCTCCGCACCTACGAGCGTAAAGCCGAAGTGGTGTCAGGTGGTGAGACCCGCGCGGCGATCTACACGGCGATGGGGCGCGTCTACGAAGAACAACTCGATGCGTCGGACAAGGCGATCGAAGCCTATCAACGCGTCTTGTCGATCGATCCGGATGATCTCGTGGCCCTTGGACACCTCGACGGCCTATTCGACAAGACTGGGGAGTGGCGCGACCTCTTGCAGGTTCTCGAGCGACAGTCGGAGCTCCTCGTCGAGGAGTCCGAGCGAATCAGCGTTCGGTTTCGAATCGGCGAACTCTGGCGACGCCATCTCGAAGATCCGATGCAGGCAGTCGAGATCTATCGCGACATTCTCAACACGAATCCGGACGAGCCGCGCGCAATCGACGCCCTGACGACGATGACCCGCGATGCGGTCGAGCCTCTTGCGGCTGCTGAGGTGCTCGAACACGTGTACCGCGAAAGGGGCGAATTCCAGCGACTCGCCGAGACGCGGGAGGTCCAGATTCGGCATACCGAAGATCCCATCGAACGAGTGGCGATGCTTCATCAACTCGCCGAGATCTACGAGATCCAACTCGAGAACCCGCCTTCCGCCTTCGGCGCGTTCGCACGCGCTCTTCCGCTCGATGTCAAGGATGAGAGCACGCTGTCTTCGCTCGAGCGTCTAGCCGAGCAAACAAGCAACTGGCGTGAGGTCGCGTCTCGATACGACGCAGAGATCGAGTCTCGACGTGAAGAGATGCCGGACGAGATCGTTCACCTCGCCAAACGCTCGGCAATCATCAACGAAGTGCAACTCGACGATGTCGAAGCGGCGATCGAACGCTACCAGTTGGTGGTTGACATCGATCCGACGGACGTCCCAGCCATCGAGGCACTCGATCGACTCTACGAGCAAACCGAACGTTGGGGTGACTTGGCGGCGACGCTTCAAAAGGAAGCCGCGATCGCAACGACCCCCGAGGACGTACTCAACCTTCAGTTCCGGACCGGTCAGATCTACCAAAACCAGATCGGCAATGTGGACTCGGCGATCGCGCAGTACCGAGAGATCATCGCGGCCGCACCCGAATTCGCGCCCGCGGTGTCCGCGCTCGAAGACCTTTTTGCTGGGGGGGTACGCCCGCTCGAAATCGGGGAAGTGCTCGAGCCGCTCTACCGAATGCAGGGAGACTGGCACCGGCTGATCACCGTGCAGGAGGTCCAGGTCGAGCACCAGGAAGACCCGATCGAGCGCGTCGTCATGATGCATCGGCTGGCGGAAATCGCCGAGGACAAGGCAGACGACCACGGTCGTGCGTTCCAGTGGATGCAGAAGGCGCTGCTCGAGGACCCGAGTCACGATCATTCGCTTGGCGAGGCAGAGCGTCTCTCCGCCATCGTCGACGGATGGGGCCAGCTTGCCAACACCTACGCGAACGGCATCCAGCATACGAGCGACCCGCTGAGCAAGGCGGAGCTAGGCAAGAGGCTCGCGCGAGTCTACGAAGAGCAGCTCGACGATGTGCAGCGTGCCGAGGCAACCTATCGGTTCGTGCTTGGCGTGGACGATCACGACGAGAGCGCTCTCGAGGCGCTCGATCGAATCTACTTGGATCACGGCGCGCACCAGGCGTTGGTGGAAGTCCTTCAGAAGAGGATCGAAGGGTCGAACAATACGAGCCAGCTCATCGAGCTCCACTATCGGCTTGGGCGCGAGCTCGAGACCAAGCTTTCGTTCACGGAGCAAGCGATCGAGGTATTCAGCAAGCTTCTGGACCAATACGACTCCGAACACGCAGACACCATTCACGCGCTGCAGGGCATCTACGCGAAGCTCGAGCGCTGGCCGGAGCTGTTCGCCTCGTTTGAGAAGGAGCTGAGCATTGCGCTTGGTGATTCCCAGCAGGCGGACGTCTTTGCTCGAATGGCGCGTCTGTCGTCCAATCGCCTCCGCGACCCGGAGCGGGCGATCGGCCTGTGGCAGCGAGTCCTCGACCTCCGTGGTGAGGACGCTGAGGCACTCAATGCCCTCGGCGACATCTATGCTTCGCAGGGCAACTGGCGAGACCTCGTCGACGTGCTCGAGCGCGAGGCAGCGATCGCCGAAGACGATGCCTTCCGGATCCAGGTGTACTCGGACCTCGGCCGGGTTTGGTATGAGAAGCTCGATCGTGAACGCAACGCCATCGAGAACTGGGAGCGCGTCCTCGACGTTGACCCCGGAAATACCTACGCGTTGTTCAGTATCGCGGAGATTCAGCGGGCCGGGGGTCAGTCGCGCGAGCGAGCTGACACCCTTCACCGAATCATCGACGTTGGCGCTGCGACGCTCGAAGACGCAGACCTCGTCAACGTCTACATGCAGCTTGGCCACGTCTACGGGACTGAGCTTCAACAGCCGAGTGATGCGGTCGACGCGTACCAGAACGCTCTGACGATCGACCCATCGTTCTTCGAGGCGCTCGATGCCCTCGAGCTGATCCACCGCGACGAGGGCCAGTGGGAAGAGGCGATCGGCGTCATGGAGCAACGCGCCCAGGTGCTGTTCGATCCGAAGGACAAAGTTCGGCAGCTACTGGCGGTGACCGAGCTGTGGGAATCTGAGGCAGGGAACAAGGACGGCGCCACGGGGGCGCTTGGCCGAATCCTCGAAGTCGACCCCATGCACGAGTACGCGTTCTCGGAGCTTCAGGAACTGCACAAGGAAGCCGAGCGCTCCGATGAGCTCATCGACCTCTATGTCACACGTATCGAAGCGACAGAGGATCGCGACGAGCGAATCGAGCTTTTGCGCGCAGCTGCGCGAGTTTACGAGGAAAAGCTCGACGATGGCGAACAGGCCTACCACACCCTCTACATCGCGTGGTCTGAAGACCACACGAATCGGGACACGATTCTCGACCTCGAGCGCGTGACCGCCGCCAACGACAAGTGGAACGAGCTTCTCACGTCGGCCAACCAGCTTCTGCAGCAAGACAACGACGCGCCCAAGCAGATTGCGATCTGCCTCTGTTGCGCGAAGTGGTACGGCCAAGACCTCGGTCACCCCGAGTACGCCATTCCATACTACGAGCAGATCCGAGCGCTGGACCCAACCAATGCCAAGGCATGGTGGCAGCTGGGCGACCTCTACGAGACGACCCAGCAATGGGACAACCTCGCCCAGGCATTGGCCAAGCTGGTCGAGCTGACCAGTGACGACGAGGTCAAAGCCAACACGTACGTGCGGATGGGCGACCTTGCCGAAGATCGATTCGCCATGCGGCAAGAAGCCGAGGACTACTACCGACGCGCACTTCACTTGCAAGACAAGCACGTTGGCGCCCTCGAGGCTCTCGAACGGATCTACCGCGAGGATGGGCGCTCGAACAAGCTGCTCAACATTCTCGAGCGCAAGGCCCAGGCGGTAGAGGACGTCGACAGCGTGGTCTCCGCGCTGCTGCAAGTGGCAGAAGCCTACGAAGAGCGCTTTGACGACCCGAAGGCGGCGATCGAAAACTTCGAGAAGGCGGCCGAACTCGCGCCGTCGGACCTCACCGCGCTTCGCGGTCTCGAGCGTCTGTACGAGCGGGCGGAGCGCTACCAGGATCTGATCGGAATCCTCGAACGACAGTACGAGGTGGTGGCGACCGAGCGCGAGCGAATCGCGATTCTTCTTCGCCTCGCTGGAATGTGGGAGGAAGAGTTCCGCAAGCCCGAGAACGCCGTCGCGCGTCTCGAGCAGGTTCTCGACATCGACCCACTGCACGATGGCGCGTTGTGCAAGCTCGAGGAGCTCTACCGCCTCACGCAGCGGTGGGACGACCTGGTGCGAACCTACGACCGTCACGCAAGCGCGACTGCCGACCCGGAAGAGCGCGTCCGAATCTTCCGCGAACTCGGACAGGTCTACTCGGTCCACAAGGACGACGTAGAGCAAGCGATCGACAGCTACCTGAACTCCCTGAGCCTCAACGAACAGGATATCCTGAGTCTCCAGGCGCTCACGAAACTGTACGAGCGCAAGGGTGACCATTCGTCGGCGCTCGACATGATGGGGCAGCTCGCCCGTGTCGTGGATGACATCGAAGAACAGGTCTCGCTCAAGCATCGAATGGGCCGGATTCTCGACCAAGAGCTCGGGGACCGGGTTTCCGCGCTCGAGCACTTCCAATCGGCCATCGACCTCGATTCGGGCCATCTGCCTTCGCTCGAGGCCATGCGACGGATCCACGTCGACTCGGGTGACTGGGTCGCCGCGTCGAAGCTGTTGGGCCTCGAGGTCGAGCAGACGGAGAACCAACGGGTCAAAGCGGCCCGACTCGTCGAACTCGGCCGAATTCGGGTGGAGAGGCTCGACGACGAGGCGGGCGCCGTGGCCGCATTCGAGGAGGCGCGTGCATGCGACCCGGACAATGAAGAGGCGTTGCTGCCTTTGGTGGATTCTTACGTCGCCCACGAGCGTCACGAGGACGCATTCCCGCTTCTCGAGGTGTTGGTGCAGCGCTCTGACAAGCGAGAACCAGATGAGCAGCATCGACTGGCCTCGATGCTGGGGGAAACGGCGACCATTCTCGGGCAAGCCGATGACGCGGTTGGAGCCTATGAGCGAGCGTTCGCGATCGAGAACGACGACCCGACGACCATCAAGGGGCTCGCGGGAAGTTACTTCCGCGCCCAGCGATGGGAAGACGCGTTCAAGTATCACCAGGTGCTGCTGGTTCAGCACCGCGACGCGCTAGGGCGAGACGAGATCACCGAGATCTTCTATCGCCTCGGTGTCGTGAAACGGGAGCAGGGCGAAGACAAGAAGGCCCGCAACATGTTCGACAAGGCGCTCGAGGAGGACACGCACTACGTGCCCGCGCTCGAGGCGATGGTCGCGTTGCAGACCCGAGAGAACGACTGGGAATCGGTGGTTCAGTACAAGAAGCGGATTCTCGATGTGGCCGACGAGCCCGCAGCCCGGGCCAAACTCCTCGAGGAGCTCGGCGATCTCTGGCAAGGTAAACTTGGCTCGCCCGACGCCGCAGCCGAAGCATTCGCAGAGGCGCTCGACCTCGACCCGGACAACCACGTCATCCTCCACAAGTTGCTCACGACGCATCAAGCGGCCGAGCGCTGGTCCGAGGCGATCGACGTCATTGAGCGCATCAGCGGCTTCGAGGAGCGTGACGATGCGAAAGCCAAGTACACGTACACGATCGGCGTCATCCTTCGCGACAAGTTAGAGGACGAAGACGCGGCGCTCGATCGGTTCAACGACGCGCTCGATCTCGACCCCGCGCAGCTCAAGCCCTTCGAGGCAGTCAACAAGGTCCTCAACACGCGTAAGGACTGGAAGGCGCTCGAGCGGGCCTACCGCAAGATGCTTCACCGCATCATCAATCAGGGGAACAACGACCTCGAGCACAACCTCTGGCACACCCTCGGAATCATCTACCGAGACCGGCAGAAGAACTTCGATGCGGCTGCAGAGTCCTTCCGGATGGCTGCGGCCCTCAAACCGGACGATCCGACCGAGCACCAGATTCTCGCCGAGCTGTACGGTACGATGCCCGAGAAGACCTCGGAGGCCATCGACGAGCACCAGTGGCTGCTAGCCCACGACCCGAACCGCCTGGACTCGTACCGGGCGCTCTACAAGCTCTACTTCGACGCGCGAGCCTATGACAAGGCTTGGTGTATCGCCCGGACGCTAGGCTATTTCGGCAAGGCCGACGAAGAGCAACAGAAATTCTATCAGCAGTACAAACAAGAGCGTGAGATCCAACCGAAGGCCCGTGTCGGGAACGAAGAGTGGGTCAAGGACCTCATGCATGTCGATCAGGACATCTACATCTCGAAGATCTTCGAGGTGATTGCGCCGGCGGTTCGAGCCTCGATGGCCTGGTCCGACAAGAAGCTCAATCTCCACAAGCGCAAGCCAGAGGACCTGGCGAACCCGAGCCTGGCGCTTTCCCGCCAGTTCAAGTTGGCGCAGGATGTGCTCAACATTTCGATCCCTGTGCGACTCTTCATTCAGAAGGAGCTGTCGGGGGCCCTGCGCGATGAAGCCCGGAGCAATCCGCCCGCGATCATCACCGGTTACACCCTGCTTTCCGGGTACCGACCGGTCGATTTGGCGTTCGTTTGTGGCCGCCATCTCACGCACTACCGGGGGGAACACTTCATTCGCACGATGTACCACTCGCACACCGAGCTTCGTACGCTGCTTCTCGCAGCGCTCCGGGTTGCGGGCATGGGTGAGGCGGATCCGGCTGTCGACGCGACTGCGAAACAACTCGCTCGACACATGGATCAGGCGCACCTGGATGTCTTGAAGAAGATCGTGCGGAAGTTCCTCGATGCCGGCGGCAAGGCGGACATCAAGCGTTGGATGCAGGCGACTGAGATCACCGCACTCCGCGCTGGGCTTCTCTTGTGCGACGACGTCGAGACTGCGGTTCGGATGACCCAGCAGATCGCGTCGGAGTCGACCGCGGACCTTCCTCCTCGGGAGAAGGTGAAGGAAATCGTCCTGTACAGCGTGTCAGAGAGCTACTTCAAGCTTCGCGAGGCGCTCGGAATCCGCATCAAGGTCTAAGCGGAGGGGTCAGACTGCCTCCGTCGCTGGCGCGATCGAGGAGCTCGTGACACGCCTCTGCCGTGTTCGAGCACACGCTAGAGGCCGAACAGGCCACCCTGGAGCTTGCGGCCGCCGTTGGCCGCGTTCTGGCGCCGGGGGACTTGGTGGGCCTGGAAGGCGGTCTGGGCGCGGGCAAGACCACATTCGTGCGTGGCGCGGTCCGAGGGCTTGGTGTCCCGGAAAGCATCGCGGTCACGAGTCCGACGTTCGCGCTCATGCACGACTACGTCGGCCGCTTTCCGATCGTCCACGCAGACTTCTACCGTCTTGCCGCCGCGGCGGAGCTCGACGAGCTGGGGTTCGGCGAGCTTCTAGAGAGCCAAACGGTTCTGTTCGTCGAGTGGGGCCGCAAGTTTCCATCCTTTGCGGAGCGTGCGACGCTCTGGATCGACCTCGAGATCGTTTCCGACGAGGCGAGGCGCGTGCGCGTGCGTCCATGCGGGGAGCGCGGCGATGCGATCGCGGCCGCCCTCCGGCCAATATTCACGTAGCGTCAGGACAATCGAGAAAACCGTCGCGGCGCTAGTTGCGGTTGCCTAGGCCCTCTGGTAAGTCCGCGCGAACGCCCTCGCCGAACCTATTTTCATGCCCCGCCGCGACGATATTCAAAGCATCCTTCTCATAGGGTCGGGGCCGATCGTGATCGGGCAGGCCTGCGAGTTCGACTACTCCGGAACGCAAGGAGCGAAAGCTCTCAAAGAGGAGGGCTACCGCGTCATCCTGGTCAACTCGAACCCGGCAACGATCATGACGGATCCCGAGTTCGCGGATCGGACGTACGTCGAGCCGCTCACGCCGGAGGTGCTCGAGGCGATCATCGAGCGCGAGAAGCCAGACGCCGTGTTGCCGACGCTCGGCGGCCAGACGGCATTGAACCTGGCGCTCGCCCTGTCGGACCGAGGCATTCTCGAGAAGCACGGCGTCGAACTGATCGGCGCCAAGGTCGAGGCGATTCGCAAGGCCGAGGAGCGTGAGCTCTTCAAGGCCGCGATGGACAAGATCGGCCTCAACAGCGCCGTCGCGGAGATCGCGCGTACCGTCGACGAAGCCAACGACGTCGCGGATCGCATCGGCTTCCCGATCATCCTTCGCCCGTCCCTCACCATGGGCGGCTCGGGGGGCGGAATCGCGTACAACCGTGCCGAGTTCCAAAAGGCGATCCGATGGGCGTTTCAATGTAGCCCCATCCACGAGTGCCTCATCGAGGAGAGCCTCCTCGGATGGAAAGAGTACGAGCTCGAGGTCATTCGCGACAACGCGGACAACTTCGGAGTGATTTGTACGATCGAGAATTTCGACCCCATGGGCGTGCACACCGGTGATTCGCTGACGGTGGCGCCTGCCATGACACTCACGGACCGGGAGTATCAGCGGCTCCGTGATGCGGCGCGCGCGATCATTACCGAGATCGGGGTCGACACGGGCGGATCCAACATCCAGTTCTCGGTCAACCCCGAGGACGGGCGGGTCATCGTGATCGAGATGAACCCACGCGTGTCGCGATCGAGCGCGCTGGCCTCGAAAGCAACGGGCTACCCGATCGCCAAGATCGCCGCGAAGCTCGCCGTAGGCTATCGACTCGACGAGCTCCGCAACGACATCACGGGGACGAGCGCCGCGTTCGAGCCCACGATCGACTACGTGGTCACGAAGATTCCTCGGTTCGCGTTCGAGAAGTTCGCGGGCGCCGACCCACGCCTCACGACCCAGATGAAGTCGGTGGGCGAGGCGATGGCGATCGGACGCACGTTCAAAGAGTCACTTCAGAAGGCGGCGCGGTCACTCGAAACTGGCCGTGATGGCCTGACGTCACTCCTCCATCGCGTGGAGTACCGCGATCTCGCTGAGCAGGTCCGACGACTCCGAGAGACCGGTGAGGCGATCAACACCGCGAAGCCGATGCTCCAAGATCTGCCTGAAGCGACGGCGACAGAGCTTCAAGAAGCCATCATCGAAGTGATCCGCACTCCGCTTGCCGACCGTCTCTGGTACGTGGCGGACGCCCTGCGCACGGGCCTCACCATCGAGCAGATTCACGAGGCCACCGACATCGACGTGTGGTTTCTCGAGCAGATGCGTCAAATCATCGCGTTCGAGGGCGTGCTGGGCGATAGCGGCGGAGTTCCACTCTCCGAAGAAATGCTCCGGCACGCGAAGGAACTCGGGTTCAGCGACCGCCAGATAGGGGATCTCCGTGATGAGCCCCGAGCTTCGGTACGGAGCGCACGGGCGGCGCTTGGCGTGGAGCCCATCTATTCGCGCGTGGATACGTGTGCTGCCGAGTTCCCATCACTCACTCCCTACATGTACTCGACGTGGGGCGAGAACAGCGAAGCCTGCGTCAGCTCGGACAAGAAGAAAGTGATGATCCTGGGTGGTGGGCCCAATCGGATCGGCCAGGGGATCGAGTTCGACTACTGCTGTGTCCATGCGTCTTTTGCGCTCAAGGAGATCGGCTTCGAGACGATCATGGTCAACTGCAATCCCGAGACGGTCTCGACTGACTACGACACCTCGGATCGCCTGTACTTCGAACCCTTGTCGTTCGAGGACGTCATGCACATCGTCGACATCGAGAAGCCAGACGGCGTGATCGTGCAGTTCGGTGGTCAGACGCCGCTCAAACTCGCCGTGTCCTTGGCGCGCGAGGGGGTGCCCATTCTCGGCACGACCGCGGACGCGATCGATCGAGCAGAAGACCGAGAGCGATTCGACGCGCTACTGACGAAGCTCAACTTGAAGAGGCCTCGGGGCGGGATCGCCAAGGGCAACAAAGATGCGTTCGCCGTCGCGGATAGAATCGGGTTCCCGGTGGTCGTGCGCCCGAGCTACGTGCTTGGCGGTCGTGCCATGGAGATCGTGCACTCGACCGAAGAGCTCGCTCGCTACATGACCGTCGCGCTCGAGGCCGTCGCGGACGCGGAAACGCAAACGATACTCGTCGACGAGTTTCTGAAGGATGCGATTGAGGTCGACGTCGACTGCGTGTCCGACGGAACGGACGTCGTGATCGGAGGCCTTCTTCAGCATATCGAAGAAGCCGGAATCCATTCTGGCGACTCCTCGATGGCGTTGCCTGCGCACGCGCTTCCGCCCGATGTCTTGGCGACGCTGCGTTCGTCGACGCGGGCGTTGGCACTCGAGCTCGGCGTGGTCGGCCTGATGAACGTACAGTTCGCCGTTCGGGGTAGCGCGGTCTACGTCATCGAGGTCAATCCCCGCGCATCGCGAACGGTGCCCTTCATCAGCAAAGCGATCGGAGTTCCGATCGCGAAGATCGCCGCCAAGGTGATGGTGGGCTGCACGCTACGAGAACTCGGGTACACGCGTGAGATCGTCACCGAACACATCGCGGTCAAGGAGTCCGTGTTTCCGTTCAGCAAGTTTCCTGGGGTCGACACCCTGCTCACGCCCGAGATGCGGTCCACAGGCGAGGTGATGGGAATCGCGGACAACTTCCCCGACGCGTTCTACAAGGCCTTGCTCTCGGCGTATCTCGAGCTGCCGACCGAAGGCAAGGTGTTCATCAGCGTCAAAGATGGCGACAAGCCCGCGGCGGGCGAGCTCGCACGGCACCTGCAAGACCTGGGATTCCACGTCATCGCCACCCAAGGCACCGCGGAGCAGCTGGCGCTCGCTGGGGTCGAAGCGGAGAGGGTGCACAAAGTCGGGGAGGGGCGTCCGCACATCGTAGACCTCCTGCAAAACGGCGATATCGTATTGGTTGT
>JBATTM010000596.1:0-1664 GCA_049670545.1 Polyangiales bacterium | reverse complement strand
AGCTGCTTCTTCGTGCAGACCTCGAAGCCGGTGGACGTCGCGACCAAGACCTCGGACGGCAAAATCGAGCTGGTCATGCGCAACACGAAGGTGTTCTTGAAGAACAGCTACCTACCGCTCGAAACCCAGTTCTTCGATACGCCTGTCACCCGTGCGACGGTGCAACCGAAAGGTCGCAACTCGATCATGGTCTTCGAGATGCGCGAAGACGCGACTCCAACCGTTCGCCAGGAAAAGGGCAAGGACGGTTTCAACTACGTCTTCATCGAGTTTCCGCCGACCCCTTGAGCTTGCCCACCCGAGGCGCATCGGGTAACGGGACGCCATGAGCTTGCGCGCCGTCAAGGGGATGAAAGACATCCTGCCCGACGAGATCTCGAAGTGGCACCGCCTCGAGCGGTCTTTTCGTGAGCGTGTCGAAGGGTACGGCTTCCGCGAAGCACGCTTCCCGATCGTCGAGCCGACCGAGCTCTTCGTACGTTCCATCGGCGAAGCGACCGACATCGTCGAGAAGGAGATGTACACGTTCACCGATCGCGGGGACAAGTCCCTCACGCTGCGCCCCGAGGGGACAGCGTCGGCCGTCCGCGCCTACGTGCAACACGCGGTGCAAGGCCGCGAGCCCGTGACGAAATGGTACTACGTCGGCCCCATGTACCGGCGTGAGCGTCCCGCAAAGGGTCGGTACCGCCAGTTCTACCAGGCCGGCATCGAAGCGTTCGGCGATCCAGGCCCCTTCCTCGACGCCGAGGTGATCGACATGGTCGTGGGCTTCGTCTCGAGCCTCGGGATCTCAGAGGTTGAAGTGCTCGTGAACTCGATCGGCGGCCCGGAGACCCGAACGCAGTACACGCAGGCTCTTCTCGGCTACCTCGAGCCACACCGCGATGAGCTTTGCCAGGACTGCCAGCGGCGCATGGACGTCAATCCCCTGCGTGTACTCGACTGCAAAGTTCCTCGCTGCGCCGAGATCGCCGCCGATGCCCCCTCGATTCCCGATCATCTCACCGCCGATGACCGCGCCCACTTCGAGGGCCTGCAGGAAACGCTCACGAAACTCGGAACGCCGTACCGAGTCGATGGCTCTCTCGTCCGGGGCCTCGACTACTACACCCGCACGCTCTTCGAAGTGCTCGGCAAGGGCGAGGGCCTCGGTGCTCAAAATGCCCTTCTCGGAGGCGGCCGCTACGACGAGATGGTGAAGAGTCTCGGTGGATCCGACACCCCAGCAATTGGTTTCGCAATGGGCCTCGAGCGCCTCCTCATGGCGATGCCGAGCACCGAGGATCCTTCCACGGTGGATGTGTTCGTCGTCGCGGCGCAGCCGAGCGTCAGGGCCGACGCCACCCTACTCGCCCGAGAGCTGCGCCAAGCCGGCCTCCAGGTCGAAAACGATCTCCGAGGCGGCTCACTCAAGAGCCAACTCCGACGCGCCGATAAGATGGGTGCGCGGGTGGCGATGATCCTCGGCGAGTCTGAGGTCGCGGCCGCGAACGTGCAGCTGAAGGACCTTCAGGAGAAGACGCAAGAGACGGTGTCTCGCGAAGACGCCCCGGCCCGCGCGCGGGCGATTCTCGAACGTTGAACTCGATCTAGACCGAGTCGAAGAAGATCGGGCTCGACCACGCCATTTCGCCATCCGCCTGTGTCACACGACAGTAGAC
>JBATTM010000595.1:0-1690 GCA_049670545.1 Polyangiales bacterium | reverse complement strand
CATCAGCTACGTGGAGAACGGCAAGTCCGCACCAAGTCGTGAGATGGTGCTCATCTTGGCAAGCGCGCTCGACCTCCCGCTTCGCGAGCGCAACGCGTTGTTGTCGGCTGCGGGGTTCGCACCCGTGTACCGGGAGACGAACCTCACTGCGCCCGAGATGATGCCGATTCGCAAGGCGTTCGACACGATCCTGCGCCATCACGATCCATACCCCGCGATCGTCGTCACGCGAACCTGGGACTTGGTCAACATGAACAACGCGTTCGCCCGGATGATGGCCATGTTCTTTCCCACACCGCCGGTCGACCCGATCATCACCCGCAACATCGTGCACTCTCTCTTCCATCCAGCCGGCGTCCGGCCATACGTAGTGAACTGGGAAGAGGTCGCAGGTGTGCTCTTCGATCGCCTCTATCGTGAATCGATCTTGGAACTCGAAACGAGCGATAGCCGGAAGCTCATGGAGTCACTGTTGGCGTACCCCGGTGTTTCAGCCAAGTTGCGAGAGGTGGATTTGTCGGTCGCTCCGGAGGTGTGCATCGCCGTGAAGCTCAAGAAAGACGATGTGGCTCTCGAGTTCTTTACGACCCTGACGACACTTGGAACGCCGATGGATATCACCGCCCAAGAGCTTCGGATCGAGTCGTACTTTCCGGCTGATGAAGCGACCAGCGAATGGCTTCGAAAAGCGGCGGCGTCGACGGCAAACTAATGTACAGTAGCGTTCGACGATGGAGTCGCTTGCGGCAGTCGACCTCGGTTCGAATAGCTTTCACATGGTGATCGCTCGTTTCGACCACGGCAGCTTGCAAATCGTGGACCGTCTCCGAGAGCCGGTGCACCTTGCAGCAGGTCTCCAAAAAGACGGGTCGCTCGATCAGGCCTCCCAGCAGCGGGCAAGGGAGGCGCTGGCGCGCTTCGGCCAGCGCTTACGAGAGCTCGGCGCCGGGCAGGTGCGCGCGGTCGGGACCAACACCCTGCGAAAAGCCAAGAACTCCCACGACTTTCTACACGAGGCCAGTGATGCCCTCGGCCATCACATCGAGATTATCCCCGGCCGCGAGGAAGCGCGCCTGATCTACCTTGGCGTCTCGCACGGCGTGGCGGGCGCACCGGCGCGGCGGCTTGTCGTCGATATCGGCGGCGGAAGTACCGAGTGCATCATCGGGGATAGTTTTGAACCGGTTGCCGTCCACAGCCTCTACATGGGCTGCGTAGGTTTCACGCGGCAGTTTTTCGGGGAAGGCAAAGTCAGTCGGAAGCGATTCAACAACGCGAAGCTGGCCGCGAGCCTCGAGCTTCAGCCGGTGACCGCCTCTCTTCGGCGGAGTGGTTGGGAGCGCGCGATCGGTGCGTCCGGGACCATCCGCTCGGTCGCTGCGATCCTGAACGAAGCAGGTTGGGCGCACGGCACCATTACCGCCGAGGGTCTCGAGAAGCTTGGCCAGGCGATGGTTACCGCGGGGCGCCTCGAGCGCCTCGAGCTTCCCGGCCTCGATCCCGATCGCCGCTCCGTCTTTCCGGGCGGGGTTGCGATCCTCAGTGCCGTCTTCGATCGGCTTGGCATCGACGAGATGTGGGTCTCGCCGACAGCCCTTCGAGAAGGGCTCATCTATGACATGATCGGTCGCATCCAGGACGAAGACCCTCGAGACCGCACGATCGCGGTCTTGTCCAAGCGGTACTCGAT
>JBATTM010000594.1:0-6739 GCA_049670545.1 Polyangiales bacterium | reverse complement strand
CCATTGGGCCGAGCCGCGCGCAAGGCCGAAGATCGACGCGAGCGGGGGAATCGGAGGCGGCGATGAGAACCTAGGCCCAGGCGACCGCGATCATGCGGTCGCCGTGGAACGGCATTCGCCCGTGGCCCGTCGAATCGTTGTCGATCGCAAGGACATCGCCCCGCTCCCACGGAGTCACGACGAGGTTCTTCCATATCGCGTCGCGGACCGCCTCCATGTCGGAATCGGGGATTTCCGTTCCGTCTCCGTAGGTGCAGTGCATGGGGAGGTCATCGGAACGACGGAGGCGGCGCTGTCCCTGCGTGAACGCCTTGCCTGCCGCCCATGACAAAAGACTTCGAACCGAAGGGCGCAGCGTGAAGACTCGTCGAAGCTCACCATCGCCGTTCGAGCTGTGGAACACCGCGGCGTGGTTGAACCATACCTTGTCGCCCGTCGTCGGATGGACCTTGGTGGCAGGCTGCGAACTCAGAAGCTTGAGGGAGCCATCCCCAACCCACACTGGCGTAAAGCCCTCCTTCGCGCACTTCGCCTCAACGACCGCGCGATCCGTGGTCTGAAACATGTCGGCCCAAGGCTTCAGTTGCGTGAGATCCCAGGGCCGGGTGCGGCCGGGCGCCCGGTAGTTGCGGATGATACCAATCCCCTGCGCTTCGAACCGGTCGCGCACGGCAGGATCGAGGTCGCGATACACCCGGCGCATGTCGACCAACGGGGTCTCTCCCGTGCCCCGCGCCGGCGGCGTCTTGCACCAGAAAAAGAGACTTCGCGGCGGCTTGGCGACAAAGCTCATTTCGTTGTGCTGGGGAATCGGAAAGGGGCTTGGGATCTCACTCGCGGTGAAGACGTAGTCGGTCAGTGAATTCCGAGGCGAGAGCCCGAGGTACTCATTCTTGAGGTCGTCGTCGATCGCGCGGGCCACACGTTCGAAGTCGGCCGCTTCGGCGACGTCGAAGCCGCGAAACAGGATCGCGCCATGGGTGGTGAGATCGTCGCGAACCTTCTCCTCGTGGGTGCGAAGCCACGCGACCAGATCGTCGGCGCCGCTGTGGTCGTCTGCCACGACGGCAAGAGGCAGCTCGCCCTGCAGCCGATAGCCATCTGGCGCGGAGGGAACCGCATCGAGTCGCGAGGCTTGGGTCACCATGGAGAGTATTGTACCGCGGTTGGTGCAACTGGGAACCGGCGATGACACCGGGTCAGCGTGCCATTCGCCCGGCTACACATCTGGAGGCTGGCTTCAGCGCCTCCTTTTGCTACCAGGTGGCGGTGCCCGCGAACCAGAGTTTGACCGCCACGCGATGCGCATTGGGTCTCGCTTGCCTCGCTACGATCGCGGCTGGAGGGTCGAACGCCTCGGCACAGACGATGCACAAAAGCCCACATGTCGATGACGAGACCGCGAACATCGTCGGCCTCAAGGGTGGCCTCGTCAACGTGTTTAGTAGCGGCGAGCATGCGCTCGGGGGCGGCCTCAGCCCGTTCTACGAGCGCAATCTGATCCCAGGTTGGCTCGAGTTGGAGGCCGCGTTGGCGTTGACGTGGATCGACAACGAAACCGTTCTTGGCTTCGATCTTTTTGCGAAGAAGCCATTTCACATCAACGAGACGGTCAATTTGTACGTGGGAGTCGGGCCCAACATGTCCGTGATATTCGGCCGTGAGGAGACGGAGACTCGCTTCGGCGTCCTTGCAACCGCGGGCAGCTATCTGTGGTTCGGAGTCGGGCATCGATGGGGAATTGACATTGAACTCGTTTACCTCGCTCTGTTCGACAGCAACCTTACCCACGAGCTGACCCTCGAAGTGGGCCCTGTCTTTCGCTTCTAGCGTCACCAGGGAGCTTGGTCCCATACTTGCGCATGCCTTCCTCGGTCTCGTTGCACGTGCGTCTGGCGTTCTGTCTCTTCATGTCGGTCATCGCCCCACCGGGATGCCACCCGCAACCCCCGCTCGAGTACCGGCCCATCCGAGTGCTGGCGACGTTCAACCTCACGGGCTCCGATTCTGAGCTCGATCAGGCTGCGTTCAACGGCGCAAAGCTCGCGCAACGTGAGATCAACGCGGCGGGCGGTGTTCGCGGAAGAAACCTTCAACTCGTGGCCGTCGACACCGCGAGCAACCCTACTGTGGCAGTCCAAGCGGTGAAGCGAGCGCTCAAGACAGAATCCGACATCGTGGCTGGCATCGGCTATTGCGATTCAACGTTCGCGGGGGAAATTGGCGCACTCTTCGAGAATGCGGGACTTCCGTTCATCTCCCCAGGCGCCACCGATCCCAAAGTTCCGGAGCGCATCGGCGACGACATGTTCTTCGCCGCATACGGGGACGATGCGCAGGCAACAGCGATGGCCAAGTTCGCCTACGAGAACCTCGGCGTGCGGCGTCTGGCCGTCTGGATGGACGATCGACAAGACTATCCGACCACCGTCGGTACGTACGTCGCGCAGGCCTTCAAAGCCCTTGGCGGTCAGGTGCAGATGCACGCTGAATCCCCTGAAGTCCTCGATTTCTCAGCTTTCATCACATCCGTGCGGTCGACCACGCCGCCCTTCGATGCCGTCTACGGCGCAACGATGCCGGCGCAGGCCGTGGCGTTCATCGAGCAACTCCGCGCTGCGGGCATCGCGGTGCCGCTTCTCTCGGGCGATGGCTGGGATGAGCAGCCGGTCGTCGACGCCAGCCAGGAGAAGAACCTGCGAGCGATATATTTCACGACACACCCGTTCCTCGGGGTCGAGACGAACGCGATGAACACGTTTGTAGACGCATACCGAAACGACCATGGCTCGGCGCCCTCGAACGCCTTTGCCGCTCTCGGTTACGACGCCTTGGGGTTGCTGGCGGATGCGATGAAGCGCGCCGGCTCGACGGAGCCCGAGGCGGTCCGAAACGCACTGGCGAGCACGGCGGACTACGAAGGCGTGGTCGGGGCAATCGGGTATCGCATTGGATCACGCGTGCCGATCAAGGCTGTCTCCGTGGTCCAGGTAGATCAGGGCCGCGCCTCGGTCGTCTGGACTGGGACACCCTAGATCCATGGTCCAAGTGCTCGGCGCTCTCACTCCGATCGTGCTCCTCGTCGCAGGCGGCGCGCTCTTGCTGAAGCTAGACTTCTATGGCGATCGGTTTCGACGGGATCTCGATCGTCTCGTCTATTGGGTCGCTGTGCCCGCGCTCGTCGTCGAAAAGCTCGCGGGGGCCACGTCGCTCGATCCCGACGCGGGGACGATCACGGCGGCGTTTCTCCTCGCGACGACGGGGGCGATCGTCGTCGGATATCTGATCGGCTGGGCGATGCGGCTGCCAGGTCCTTCCCTCAGCGTGCTGGTCCAAGCTGGATTTCGCGGCAACCTCGCGTTCTTGGCACTCCCCGTGATCGTGCTCGCCGTGGCCGACAGTCGCTTCGATCCCGAGCACGTCGAGACGCAGGCCATCCTCGTCCTGGCGCCGGCGATGCTCTTCTACAACGTCGTCGCCGTGCTTGTCTTGGAGCTCGGCAGGAGCCGGATCGATTGGAGTGCACTGCCCCGCATGGCGCGCTCGATCGCGACCAATCCGATTCTCGTATCCTGCGTCGTTGGGATCGCCCTCGGCCTCAGCGGATTGGCCCTGCCGGCCCCTCTCGACGAAACCCTCAGCCTCCTCGGCGCCACCGCAGCGCCCCTGGCCCTCCTGAGCCTTGGCGGAACCCTGGTCGTGTACGAGGTGCACGCGAATCTCGTGCGGGCCGTCGCTGGAGCCCTCATCAAGGTGGGCGTCCTGCCCGTTCTTGCTTGGCTCTCCGGCCGCTGGTTTGGCCTCGATGACGAGGGAATGCTGGTGTTGATGGTGTACGCATCCGCACCCACGGCCGTGGCCTCGTACGTGATGGCGTCACAGCTCGGCGGCAACGAAGCACTTGCCGCTTCTTCTCTCGTGATCAGCACCCTGTTGTGTGCGGGCTCGCTCGCTGTCGCGCTCTCTTGGGCCCTGTAGCCCCGGCACCTACGGAGGTGAGAGGCACCCAGCAAGGCAGAGCAGTGGGCCCGTCCCGTTGTTGACGCCGTCGTCGCACTCCTCGGTGCCCTCGGTCACGCCGTCGCCGCACGATTGTGTGCTCGTACAAGTCAGACACTCGCCCTCGCCGCCATCGTTGACGCTGTCGTCGCACACTTCGGTGCCGTTCGGGATGCCGTCGCCGCAGCTTTGAACCGCGCCACACCCGGCAATGCACAGCCCTTCACCACCGAGATTGACCCCGTCGTCGCAGACTTCGGGCACCTCGACGACGTTGTCGCCACAGACTGCAGGTGGTTGACAACCCGGCAGGCACCCGAGAATACCGAGGCCATTGTTTAGTACGTCGTCACACGCTTCGGTCCCTTCGGTGATCCCGTCGCCGCAGATTTGGAGGCCCGTGCAGTCGAGACACTCGCCTTCACCACCGTTGTTGACACCATCGTCGCAGAACTCTGTGCCCTCGGACACCCCGTCACCGCAGATCTGGAGGCCCGTGCAGTTGAGGCACTGGCCGTTGCCCCCGTCGTTCACGCCGTCATCGCAGAATTCGGTCGCCTCGGATGCGCCGTTTCCACAGAACGGAGGCCTCAGACACCCCGCGAGGCAACCCAAGGGACCAGTCCCATTGTTCACGCCGTCGTCGCACTCTTCGGTGCCCTGGATGAGGCCGTCTCCACATGATTGACTGGTGAAGCACTGCCAACAGTTACCGTTGCCCCCGTTGTTCGTTCCGTCGTCGCAGATCTCTGGGGCAACGACAGCACCGTTCCCGCAGGTTAGCGGCGCCAAGCACCCGCTCAGGCATCCGAGGGAACCCGCACCGTTGTTGGAACCATCGTCGCACTCTTCAGTACCCTCAATCTGCGCGTCGCCACAGCTCTCGATCGTCGAACACGTGAGGCACTCACCGTCGCCACCGTCGTTGATGGTGTCGTCGCACGCTTCCGTGCCATCTGCGCTACCGTCGCCGCAACGCTGAATCTTGTTGCAGCCGGCCAGGCACTCACCCTCGTCGCCGTCGTTGAAACCGTCGTCACACACCTCAGTGCCGTTGGCCGAGCCATCGCCGCACGTCTGCACGGAGAGGCATGCAGGCAGGCATTCGCCAGGACCACCGTTGTTCAGCGTGTCGTCGCAAACCTCGGTGCCCTCGACGACTCCGTCGCCACAGTTTTGAACGAGCGCGCAGCCGAAGCACTCGCCGTCGCCACCGTCGTTCGCACCGTCGTCACAGACCTCGAAGCCCTCGACCACGCTGTCACCACAAGCGGCCGGTGCGTCGCATCCGGGCAGGCAGAGCCGCGGCCCAGTGCCGTCATTGACCCCGTCATCGCAGAGCTCCGTACCTTCGGTGATGTTGTCGCCGCAAGACTGCACGCGGAGACAACCGCCAAGGCACTGGCCCTCACCACCGTCGTTGATGCCATCATCGCAGGTCTCGGTCCCGTCGACGACGCCGTCGCCGCAAACCTGAATGCCGGCGCATCCAGCCACGCACTGGCCCGGTGCCCCATCGTTGACGCCGTCGTCGCACGCCTCGGTCCCCTGCACGAGGCTGTCGCCGCACGTCTGAACGCCCGTGCACCCCGAAAGGCACTCACCGTCGCCGCCATCGTTGACCCCGTCGTCGCAGACCTCGGGGATCTCGATGGCGCCGTCGCCACAGCTGGCGGGCGCAGTACACCCAGGCAAACAGTTTAGCGAGCCCGTGCCATCGTTGGCGCCGTCATCACACTGCTCGGTTCCGTTGGTGATCGCATCGCCGCAACTCTGAATCGCAAAGCAGCCGGAGACACACTCGCCTTCACCACCGTCGTTCGTACCGTCGTCACAGGCCTCGCTACCGTTGGCCGTGCCATCACCGCAGTTCTGAACGGCAATACAATCCGCGATACACTCGCCGTCACCGCCGTCGTTCACGCCGTCGTCGCAAGCTTCGAGCCCTTCGACCACGGAGTCGCCGCAGACCGAGGGCGGCGTGCAACCGGCAAGACATAGAAGCGGGCCAGAGCCGTCGTTGACACCATCGTCGCACGCCTCGGTGCCTTCGGTGACGTTGTTGCCACAGGTTTGCACGACCGCACATCCGAAGCACTCGAGATTGCCACCATCGTTCGCGCCGTCGTCGCAAACCTCCGGAGGTTCGACGATGCTGTCGCCGCAGTTGGCCGGAGCGGCGCATCCAGCGAGACACAGACCAGGACCAAATCCGTTGTTCTGGCCGTCATCGCACTCTTCGGTACCCTCGGTGATCGAGTCGCCGCAGTTCTGAACGCGATCGCAACCCGCGAGGCATTCACCGTCGCCACCGTCGTTGGTACCGTCGTCACACGTCTCGGTGCCGTTGGCGACGCCGTCGCCGCAGTTCTGGAGCCCCGTGCACCCGGCGACGCACTCGCCGCGTTCGCCATCATTGACCCCATCGTCGCAGAACTCGGTGCCCTGCGTGATGTTGTCTCCACAGAACTGGGTGCCCGTGCAGCCCGGCAAGCATTCGGCCTCGCCGCCGTCATTGGCGCCGTCATCACAGGCTTCAGGAACCTCGACGACTCCGTTCCCACAGTTGGCAGCGGCTGTGCAGCCTGCAAGGCAACCGAGAGGACCGGTGCCGTTGTTGACCCCGTCATCGCATTGCTCCGTGCCTTCGGTAACCCCATCGCCACAGGTCTGGAACAGGGTGCAGCCTAGGCATTCGCCCTCACCGCCATCGTTCGAGCCATCATCACAGAACTCGAGG
>JBATTM010000593.1:0-4025 GCA_049670545.1 Polyangiales bacterium | reverse complement strand
CGAAGATGCGGATTTGGTTGTCATTCAGCGTGGTTGCGTTCGTTGTGGGCTGCGGTGACGGAGGGACGGGCGGCTCCGAGATTGAGGTTCCCGGGGACTATTCGTTCGCTCGGGCCGGGGATTCCACGGTCTCGACGACGGGGCAGATCACGCGGCAGGTGCTGATTTCCGATCTCATCGGCTTGATGAAGACGGTTGGCGCAGAGGTTCTCGCCGGGGACAACCTCGATCGATACGACACCGCCGACGAAGTGTTCGCCTTGCTGAACCCTCTCTACGAGGAAGGCGGGGCAGCGGATCCGAATCGGGCGCTTCCGGCGCTGGTCGGGGAGGACAACTCCGCGCTTCAACAGGTGTACGCGGATCTCAATGACAAGAACCTCCAGGAGAAGCTCGCCGGCAACGATGCCGTCACCGATCATGCGGAGTGGAATGGGGGCGCGTTCGTCGGATGGGAGGCTGCCAATCTCGCTGTCGACGCCGACGGGGACCTGGGTGCGCCCACCACGCCAGAAGGGTTGCTCCTCGCGTTCCTCTACACCTTCTCCGTCCAAACCGCCGCTGCAGCGACCGGCAGCTTTCCGATCGATGCGGCGACTCCACTCTATCTCACACCGGAGGGGCATGACCTCACTCAGCTCGCGCAGAAGCTCTTGCTCGGCGGGGTGAACTTCAGCCAGGGCACGGACGACTACCTCGACGACGATGTCGACGGCAAGGGTCTGCTCGCGGCCAACGAGCTGGACGAGGACAACAACTACACGACCCTCGAGCATCACTGGGATGAGGCCTATGGGTACTTCGGCGCCGCCCGAGACTACGGCATGTACACCGACGATGAGATCGCCGCAGCGGATGGTCGAGAGGCGTACCGGGCAGGCTACTTCGACTCCAACGACGACGGGCTGATCGACCTGACGAGGGAGTACAACTTCAGCGCTTCGGTCAATGCGGCCAAGCGTGACCGCGGGAGCACCGAGGCCGCGCCGACCGATTTCACGGGGGATGCGGACCTGGCGTGGCGGACGGGCCGCGCTATCATCGCGGCCGCTTACGACGCCGGCGAAGAGGTCGACATGACCGCGCTTGGCGCCCAGCGGGATGCGATCGTGACTACTTGGGAAAAGGCACTCGCGGCAACGGCGGTCCACTACATCAACGATGTACTTGGCGACATGGACTCCATCGGCACTGCCGACTACAGCTTCGCGGACCACGCGAAGCATTGGTCGGAGCTCAAGGGGTTTGCCCTGAGCTTTCAGTTCAATCCCCGGTCGCCGATGTCGGACTCCGACTTCGCCGCCGTTCACGTCGCCGTCGGCGATGCACCCGTCGGGGCCTCGCCAACCTCCCCGAGCAACGATGCCGACTATCGTGCGCAACTCCTCGAAGCGCGCGCCTTGATTGGAGATGCATATGACTTCGACGAAGCAAACCTCGCGAGCTGGTAGGCGGCTAGGCCTCCTTCTGCTCACGATTCTGGTCGCGAGCTGCAGCGGAGACGGCGGCTCTTCGGGCAACGGCGGCACGGACACCAATGGCGAGATGCGCGCAGCGGTGCTGGCGGCGCTTGGCGAGAACGTCGTGGTTCCGGCGCAGGAGTCATTTGATGCACTCGCGGAAGTGCTCGCGTCCGAACTCGGTGCGGCCTCCGATGGGACTGGCTCTCGGGCCGACGCACAGGACGCGTGGCGTGAGGCCATGGTCGCCTGGCAAGCGCTCGAGGTCATGCAGTTCGGGCCTGCTGGCAACAGCGTGACCGTGATGGGGATCCCGCCGGTTCTCGGTGGCCAGGATTTTCGCGCGCGAATCTACGCCCCGCCTCCGACGCTCAACCTGTGTCTTATCGACCAGATCACCGTTGGCAGCGACTACGACGATCCCGACGCTCTAGATGCGACACCCGGGGTGCCCCGTGGATTGGGTGCCATCGAGTACCTCCTCTTCAACGAGGACAGTGGGAACAACTGTACTGCGCTCAACACCATCAATAGCGACGGAACCTGGGACGACCTAGCCAGCGAGATCCCGAGCAGACGCCTCGCGTACGCGGGCGCACTTGCGACACTCGTTCGCCGAGCTGCGGGCGGCCTAGTCGACGCCTGGGCCCCAGCCGGCGGCAACTTCATTGATGAGCTGATCAACCCAACCCGCTCCGGTGCGGTCTATGGCTCGGCCCAAGAAGGCCTGAATTCGATCTCGACTGCGATGTTCTATCTTGAGGCCGACACGAAGGACGCGAAGGTAGGGAAGCCCTCTGGAATCACGGATTGCCCTGCCACAGAGCAGCCGTGCGTTTTTGAGTCGATTTGGGCCTCACAGAGCAAGGAGAACGTCCTAGCCAACCTCGAGGCGTTCCGGACACTCTTTGTTGGAGGCACCCGAGACGGCGGGGACGCCCTCGGGTTTGACGATCTGCTTGCGGAGATGGGTGCGGGCGACTTTGCCGAAGAGATGGTGATTGCCGTCGATCGTGCAATCCAGTCGGTTGCCGCGATCCCCACAATCCTGGAAGAGGCGGTGGCGTCCGACCCGCAGTCCCCCGAGATCGCCGAGGAGGCGATCGACATGGTCACAGATGAGCTCAGATCGCGCTTCTTATCGGTGCTGGAGTTTGAGCTGCCGGAGCGCGTCGCAGGCGACAACGACTGATCTGCGACCATGGCTTCTTCTCTCCGGTTGCGACTTCTCGAACCACGCGACATTGCGTCGCTTGTGGTGTTTCGCTTCCTGTTTGGGGCGATCCTTTGCGTAAGTAGCGTTCGATTTCTGTGGAAAGGGTGGATCGACCAGTTCTACGTCCAGCCTTCGTTCTTTTTCAAGTACTGGGGCTTCGAGTGGGTGAGGGTGCTGCCCGAACCTTGGATGACGGTGCTCTACGTCGCGATGGCCGTGTTGGCGGCCTTCGTCGCGATCGGCTTCTTGTACCGCGCTGCTATCATCGCTCTGTTCCTCGTCTTCACCTACGTCGAGCTCATCGACGGCCCGTACTCCCTGACCCACTACTCCCTGGTCAGCTTGTTCGCGCTCTTGATGTGTTTTCTTCCTCTTCATCGAGCGCATTCCGTCGATGCCCTCCTGTGGCCGACCCGCACCTCCCGCGAGGTTCCCGCGTGGATGCTCTACTTGATGCGGTTTCAGGTCGGGATCGTGTATTTCTATGCTGGCATTGCGAAGCTTCAGCCGGATTGGTTGATCCACGCACAGCCACTCGGGATCTGGCTCGCGGCGCGCACCGATGCGCCCGTCATCGGTACGTTGCTGACGTGGCCCGCGATGCCCCACATCATGAGCTGGGCAGGATTCCTTAACGACACGTTGGTCGTGCCGTTCTTGCTGTGGAAGAGGACGCGGCCCTACGCCTTCGCCACTGTGGTCGTCTTTCATTTCTGCACGCATTTGCTCTTTGTCATCGGAGTGTTTCCGTTCTTGATGGTGTGCGGTGCGACTCTCTTCTTCGAGCCCGACTGGCCCCGCAGACTCGTCGCTCGCTGGCGACCACAGAGGGACGCCCGTGCCGTGATCGCCCCTGGTCGACATGCGTATCGCTGGTCGGCGCCAGTCGCTGTCTTGGTAGCCACATACTGCATGTTTCAAGTCGTGATGCCGCTGCGGGCGTTTCTCTACCCCGGGGACGTGCTTTGGCATGAACAGGGAATGCGTTACTCGTGGCGTGTGATGGTCCGCGAGAAGAACGGAAGCATCGGCTACCGTGTTCGGTGGCGCGGCTCTGAACGTGACCTTCACGTTCCACCACGGCACTACTTGACGAGCCATCAGGAGCGCGAGATGTCGGGACAGCCCGATCTGATTCTTCAGCTCGCGCACCATATCGCTGACGACTTTGAGATCCGGGGTCACGAGGATGTCGAGGTTCGAGTCGACGCTGTTGTGTCGCTCAACGGCCGCCGTACAGCGAGAATGGTCGACCCGAATGTCGATCTTTCGCTGCAATTGGACGCCCTCACCGTGATGCCGTGGATCATGCGCCCGCCCGAGGAGGAGCCGCTTCCGGCGTATCCGAC
>JBATTM010000592.1:0-3793 GCA_049670545.1 Polyangiales bacterium | reverse complement strand
CATCCGGGTCGAACAACGGGCGTCGGAACAAGTACGGGCCGTCGCTTCGCATCTGGACCCCATGGACGAGAAGAATGAGATTCCGCACACCGGCGGACAGAACCTTGCGGTGAAGTCCGTCGTCCCTATCGGCGTACACGCTGAATACGACATCGGATCCATCCTGGGTCGCCGCGTCGCGGAGCTGACCGATCGCGTCGGGGGCGATTTGGCCGTCCGCGGGGAGGAACGTGACCCAGTCGCCGCGGGCCGCAGCGACGCCGGTCTTCAGGGCTGCGCCGATCCCGCGATTGGACACGTGCGAGTGAATCTGATGCCGAGATCCCGCGAGGACAGCGGCCGCCGCCGCAGCGGTTCCGTCGGAGGACCCGTCGTCGACGAAGATCACTTCGGAGTTTGGTTCATGCGTGGCAAGCCAGGTGCGAAGCTCTTCGAGCACGGGACCGATGTTCGACTGCTCATTGAACGCGAAGATCACCACGCTGAGTTCCGGGGTGGTCATTCGGGACGCTCCCGGACCACCCTGGCGGGGACCCCGATGGCGATTGCGTAGGGTGGCACGTCCGACGCGACGACGGCCCCGGCTCCGATCTGGGCACCTTTTCCAATTCGTACGCCTGGCAGCACCACCGTGCCGACGCCCAGGTCGCAGTCGTCCTCGATCGTGACGGGAGCGAAGTCGATCGGGGAGTCCAAAATGGCGGTCGCGCGCCCCGCTTCTCGATGCGACGAGGTGATGATGCGGACGCCGGGGCCGATGCCTACGCGGGCCCCGATTTCGAGCCCCCCTGCGCTGTGAAGGAAGGCCTGCTGGCCGATCCAACTTTCGTCGCCGATTCGCATCGTGTTGCGATGGTAGCCTTTGAGGATGGCGCGGTGTCCGAGATAGACGTTGGCGCCGAGTTCGACGCTTTCGGGATGAAAGATCAGCACCCCATCTTCGAAGACGCAGTTCGAACCGCAACGGGAGAGTTGCTCGACTCGAAACGTGCCGTCCCCATGGCTCTGGTGGCGCATGGTCAGAGGTTAGCAGGAGTGCCCGGCAACCCCGTAAAGTTCGGCGCGACCGGGCCGTACGCGTCGGACAACTCCCCAAAGTAGGACGCGAGCTCGAGCGCAGTCGTTGCTGCCGCGATCAAGGCGGCGAAATGGAGGTTCTGGGCGGGGTGTCCGAGCGCGGTCGCGCCGGCATAGGTCGGTGCCGGCCCTGCCTGGGGCTCGAGGCGCGGCGGAATAGTCGAAAGATCGAGCGATTCGAAATCGACGTCCTCGTCTCGCGGCACCCCAGCAAGCAACGCCTCCACGGCGGCCCGGGGGTACCCATGGCGCCAGAGATCGTACCCCCGATCGAACGCGACCAACGCAATGAGGTCGTCGGTTCCCGGGGAGCCGTGGCCGAGGGTCGTCAACGTCCGATGGTTCAATGCCGAGAGCCGACCCGTGGTCGCGTCGTCTGCACCGCACGCAGGCGTGACGTCGAGCCACCACGGTGCGACGCAGGTCCCTAGCCCCAGGGTGTCCGCGAGCGCGGTCCGTTCTATTTGAACCGGCCTCTCCGAGTTCGCGTCGAGGAATCTCCGGACCCGAGCCGGCCTGCCTCCGGGTCCGCGCAGTGCGAATGGGACGAGGGTCGGATGCTGGCGGTACACGTGCTTCCAGTACCAGCTCGAAGCCGAGAGCCCGTAGGCCACCATCACGACGTCGGGTCGGATGCCAAGCTGCTCTTGCAGGTACCACACCGAGCCGACCCAATGATCGTGTTCGAGAAAGACGATCGCGCCGGGAGGGGCCGCGCGCAGTGCTTCGTAGGAAAGCGCCTCCGTGTAGTGGTCGAGGTGGCGGGTTCGGGAGAGCAACCCTGGCGGCGTGGTGGTCACGAGCGCGAAGACTGTGACGAGTGCCGCCACCCCGAATGAGGCGCGTCGCGCTGCGAGCCTGACCACCAAGAGCCCCGCACCCGCCCCGGCGATCCACATCGGAATGGCGAGGTACCCGAGATAGTCGAGCACCTCGGGCGCGAAGACACCGTTGTGAGAGACGAACGCGGCGAAAAACGAGGTCGTCACTCCGACCGCGAAGAGGCCGAAGTACCCGGGTCGACGAAACGCCACCATGCCAGCGACACCGGCGACGCCGACGGCAAGCATCCCGTTGCCGAGCGACCACCGGCCCAAGTCGAGCAGGTGCTCTGCCCAGAGGCCCCACGAGTCGACCTGCTTCGGGACGAAGTCCGCGGCAGAGAAGTAGTGGCGAATCGAAGCGGCATCAACGGGGGCACCCCACACCACCACGTCCTCCCGTGGCGCGGCCCAGAATACGTACGCGTACGGCAACAGCCCCGCGATCCCGCCGGCCACCGACGCGAGGAGGTGCCGGGGCCAGACGGTCCTTCGGGCGACCGCGATCGCGAGGCTCGGCGCAAGTCCGAGTGCCATCCCAACGGCACACATCGGGTTGGCGCTCGCGGCGAGTCCGAGTGCGAAACCCACTGCGGCATGCGAGGTCGGGCGGCTCTTCGCGTCCGTGATCAGCCCACACAAACGGGCCCCCGCCCAGATCGAGAAGAAGACGGCAAGCGGGTACACCTCGACACGCGTGGCGGGCTCCCAGAGGACGGGGAGGGTCGCGAGAAGGGCAACGGTCGGCGCGATCCAGCGTGCGTTCTGCCGTCCATCTTCGTTTGCGAAGAGCAGCGACTCCGCCAGGCTCGTGGCAGGGACCACGGTCAACGCACCCGCCATCGCGGAGAGCCCGTTCAGCGCGATCAGGGCGTCGACGCCAGGGAGGCGGCTGACGAGCGCGCCCAGCAGTGTGTGCAACGGCTGTCCGAGCGGATGACCCAGGCCCAGTTGTTCGGCCACCATTGCGAGCTCTGGGCTGTCGTAGAGCGATACGCCCCGCGACATGGTTCCCGCATAGAAGACGAATACTGCAAGCGACCAAGCCGCGGTGCGCATGCGAGATTCCACCGGAAGGCCGAGAAGCGTTTGCGGGTCACGTGTCATCGGGTCCTCCCGAGATTGGGATCCACAAGTTGATCACTCCGCCGACGCCGGCCGAGATCAACTGGCACGCCCAAAAACTCAGGGAGCCCGCGTAGGCCGTGGCTTCGGCGACTCCCACGGTGCCATAGAGCGTCGCGAAGGCCGCTTCGCGGACGCCGGCGCCACCGACCGTAAACGGAAAGAACGCAGACGCGCTGATGAGGGGCATGGCGACCGCCGACTCCGCGAGATCGACCTGCGGGTCGAGGGAATGCATGATTGCGTGGCCAGCGACGACGTTCAGCGCATGAATGACGAGCGATGCGCCACTTGCGGCGATGAACGGGCCCCACGCGCGGAGTCTTGGGAGTGCCGCAATCGGCGCGGAGAGTTTCGACGGGAGCCACGGGGCCAACCGCGGCGCGATCGCGATTCCGGCGACCGCAGCGAAGCCGGCACCGAGACCCAGACCCGCCCACCATTCGACATTCTCGACGCCGGGTAGGGGTCGATAGAGGTATGCGCCCGCGGCCAGTGCAAGCAGCCCAGAGACACCGAGCACGCGCTCGATGAAGACCACAGCAACACCGGTCGTCCCGCTGGCCCAACTTGCATCGCCAAACGCTTTACGACTCGCGATGCCTCGAAGCACGTCGCCCCCGACTCCGCCGGGCGCATACGTGTTGTAGAAGTGACCGACCAAATAGAGGTGCGCCAAGCGCCAGAGGGACGGGATCTCGACTGCTCCGTAGGCTCGAAGCAGCAGCCGCCAGCGGAGAACGCCCAGCCCCAGCCCTGCGAACACGACG
>JBATTM010000591.1:0-3350 GCA_049670545.1 Polyangiales bacterium | reverse complement strand
CCCCTATTTCACCAACGTCAGCTTCCGGCAGAGGGTGTCCTCCCCGCGCGCATCGCGATTGAGCTGACCGATGCCGCGTTGGACGACACACTCCCGCCCATGTTGGCGGTCGACCGCGGCGGCGTCGCACGTGTCCGTGTCGCGGGGCCTGAGCCCCGGGTCGTAGTCGATCTCCAACCGGGGGCGGCGGGGCGTGTCTTCTACCTGACCGAGCCGTACCGCATCGTGATCGACGTGGAGGCTAGGGCCGCGCGTCGCGCTCGAAACAACGCACCGGTGATCGTGCTCGATCCGGGTCACGGGGGTCACGAGCCCGGCGCGGCCAACGATCGTTACGACCTCGTCGAAGCGAAACTCGCCCTCGACATCGCGACGTTGACTCGCTCTCGACTGCAATCCTTGATCCCAGGGGCACACATCATCCTGACCCGCGACGGCGACACGAGCCTTTCTCTCGAGGCGCGCTGCGCTCTCGCGAACTCGCTCGAGGCGGATGTATTCGTGTCCATACATCTCAACGCCGGAAGCGGGGATGTGACGAAAGGGGGAGTCACCACGTTTGTGCTCGATACGACGAACAATCGCCAGGCACTTCGTCTTGCGGCTCGCGAGAATGGGACGCGAACCTCCAAGGTCACCGGTATTCAGGCCTTGCTTGCGCATCACCACCGCTCCGGTCAGTCGGCGCAATCTCGAGAGCTCGCGGACATGATCCAACGTACGACGCTCGACCATGGTCGTCGCACGCTTCCTTCTCTCACGGACCGTGGCGTGCGCGAGGCCATGTTCTATGTGTTGGTTGGTGCGAGAATGCCGGCGGTGCTCGTGGAAGCCTCCTTCCTAACCTACGAACCCGAAGCGCGTGCCCTGACGACTCCGCGTTACAGGCGTCGATTGGCGTCCGGTATCGCTTCGGGTATCGCGGCGTTCCTCGAAACGCGATAGGTTGCTCGGCCCGGTGCCGACGGTCATACTCGGCGACCGTTGTCGGATGTATCCAGTCCGGTCGTCGATCTGGGTGGTCTCGCGCCCGCGCTCGGCAAGACCTGCAGTCGCTACCTCGGTGGATACCGCCGGGCGTTCGAAGACGCAGTGCGTCGTGGCGACCCGGGCATCGCAACGGCGAAAGCACACGCCCGTGCACTGGATGGACTCCTGAGCGCGCTGTATTGCGCGTCCGACGCCGCGACCCAAGCACTCCGTCCTGAGGCCCGGGGCCGCGTCGCCCTCGTTGCAGTTGGTGGCTACGGCCGATTCACGCTTGGCCTCAATAGCGACGTCGATGTCGTATTTCTTTGCGACGATTCGTCGGACCCCTTCGTCGGGGCGCTCGCGGAGGGGCTGCTTTACCCCCTGTGGGATCTCGGGCTCGACATCGGGCACGCGGTACGAAGCATCGACGAGACCCTACAACTTGCCCGGGAGGACATCCGGACGACGACCACGCTGATCGATTTTCGTCGCGTCGCCGGGAGTGGCTCGCTGCTCGATGATCTCGAGCGCGGTGCCCGCGAGCAAGTGTTCGACTCGCATCTGACGGAGTTCCTCGACGCGCTCGAACAAGATACGAGTGGCCGTCATCGCCGTTTCGGCGGAAGCCTCTACCTACTCGAACCGGACGTGAAACAAGGGCGTGGTGGGCTTCGAGATCTCGACGTGGCCGAATGGGCCGCCCGCGCGAGATGGGGCGCTCGCGATGAGCAAGACTACGTGCGCACCGGGGCACTTCTTGCGCGGGAGGTCCAGGAACTCGAGAGCGCTCGTGAGATGCTTTGGCGCGTTCGGAATCTACTCCACCTCCGTGCCGGGCGGCAGCAGGACCGCCTGACGTTTGGCGATCAGGAGGACATCGCTCAAGAGCTCGGCTTTGTGGATGGCGTTTCCTTGGGTGTCGAACAGTTCATGCAAGCGTACTATCGTCACGCTCGTATCGTCGCACTCACCGCCGAGAGGATGCTCGATCGTGCGCGGCCGAAGAGCAAGGGGCGCGCAACGACGTTTCGCAAGTTGCCCGACGGGATCTGTCTTGCCGACGGGGTCATCGCGCTCGAACGAGTCGATCGGTTGGACACGGACCCGGCTTTGGCCTTTCGCTTCTATCGACAGGCGATCCGCCATCACAAACGCCCGGACCATGCCGCCAGGGATGCCATCGCGCGTATGACGCCTGACAAGCGTTGGAGGCTCCGCCTTCAGGACTCCGAAGAGGCGACGCAGCTGTTTCTGTCTGCACTGCGCAACGTAGATGAGATGCCGTTTCGAACGGGTTCCATTGTGGCTGAGCTTCACGACGTAGGCTTGGTCAACGCGATGATCCCCGAGTTCGACCCGCTGATGGGCCGCGTCAACCACGACGTGTTTCACGTGTACACCTCGGATATCCACGCCGTAAAAGCTGTCGAACGTTTCCAAGCCCTTGCGCGGGGTGAGGATCGCGCGTCCTCATTGGCCGCCCGACTTGCGGCAGAGGCACCCCGGCGCCTCCCCGTCATCCTCGCCGTGCTTCTGCACTCTCTCGGGCGTGCGCGTGGCAAGGACCAAGAGTCCGAGGGTGCGACCTTGGCCGAGGGCGTGGCGATTCGTTTGGGCTTTAGCCCGATGGACGCCCAGCACATTGGTTGGCTCGTCCGGGAGCAACGCTCACTCTATCATTGGGCGACCCAGCGCGACATTCACGATCCGCGAGGCCTCTCGGAAGTCGTTCGCATCGTGGAGACCCCGGAGCGGCTCCGTGACCTCTTCCTGTGCACCGTCGCCGTGGTCTCGACCGTCAACCCGAAGGCCATGACCACGTGGAAGGCGAGGGCGCTCGAGGATCTCTACCTTGCAACGCTCGCCGAGATCGAATCGGGCGATACTCCCGTACCGACGGAAAGCCGTGTGCTCGAGGTCAAGCTCCAGGCTATCGTCGGGTTCGCCGGCGACGCCGGACAAGACGAACTTCAGGCGTTCATCGACGAAATGCCCGATCGGTACTTCCTCGGAAACCCTGTCGATGTCGTGCGACAGCACGCGCGCATCGCCCGCGACCGTGACCCCGGCCCGGTGACGGTACGGGTAGGGCCCGGCCCCAGCGATGATGTCGAAGAGATCGTGGTGGTCAGCTCCGATCGTTCTGGGTTGCTCGAGGACCTTACCGCTGTGTTCGCAGCTCACGATCTTTCGGTGCTGAGCGCCCAGATCTACACACGGCAGCGCGAGAGTGGCCGCGAGGTGTTCGACGTGTTTTGGGTCAAGATCGGGGCACAAACCCCGATGCCCGCCCGGCTCGCCGAGGCGCTTCGCCAGGATCTCGCACAGCGATTGACCAACAGGATTTCTGCCGCCGACTTGATCGCACGGCAGAGCAC
>JBATTM010000590.1:0-7811 GCA_049670545.1 Polyangiales bacterium | reverse complement strand
GAGGAGCTCGACCATGCGCTCCATCCGTTTTGGGGATCGAGCTTCAAAGCAGGAACCGAGGTGTCGAGCTTCGGCAATCAGGTCGAGCAGTACGCCTGCCTCTACACCTCACGTGCTACCAATCTCGCGCAGTACTCGCCAATGCACTACTTCCAGAGCCCCCGCCACCGAATGCCGCACGAGGACGGCTAGTCGCGCTGGTTTTAGTGTCCAGCCGGCGTTCGTCGTGGCTATACTCCCGCTAGTTCTCGGAAAGGGGCGCGCCATGGCGACAGCGACAAAGAAGCGGACCACGAAGAAGCGAACTTCGAAGAAGCGCGCGGCGCCGAAGAGGGCCGCGAAGAAGTCTACTAAGAAGTCCACCAAGAAGCGCGCAACGCCGAAGAAGGCTGCCAGGAAGTCTACCAAGAAGCGCGCAGCGCCGAAGAAGAAGCCGGCGGCGAAAGCCACCAAGAAGGCAGGACCCAAGAAGTCCACCTCGAAGAAGCGTTCGGTCAGCACCGCCGACCGCGCACGAGCCGAAGCCGCCGCCCTCAAAAAACGCGCTGCCGACGAAGTCGCAAGCCTCAAGAAGAGGCTCGACAAGGTCCGCAAAGACGCCAAGCGGGAAACCGCGGCGATCCGCAAGAGGCTCGCGGAACTGAGGAAGCAGCTTCAGAAGCGGTCTTCCAAGCGGGGCAAGAAGAAGAAAAAGAAAAAGTAACGATCGGATCCGATCGCCGTGGTGCCTTCCGACGTATGTCGGGGTGGAGCGACGGGGGATCGAACCCCGGACCTTCGCACTGCCAGTGCGACGCTCTCCCAGCTGAGCTACCGCCCCTAAGGGGAGCCCGGCTTAGCATTTGTCTGTCCCGCCGCAACCCCGTGGCGCCTCTCCACGGAGTCCCTTCCAACGCGTCTCGGACTCCCCGCTTTTTTGACGTTTTGGTGGGGCGGAGGGAAATGGGAGTCGATGCGGATGGCGACCGCCCTTTGGCTCATGTGTCTCGTCGGGTGCAGCCCGTACGACGACCTCCGGCTGTTCGATGTAGACGCCGTGGAGCCGGCGCAGATCGAGCCAGGCGGCAAGCTACGAATCCTGGGCGACGGGTTTCCGCTCGGACTGACCCCGGAGATCATCCTCGAAGGGGAGCTCTATCGTCCGGGGCTGCCTCCGACCCACGTCGACGCACGCCTCACGGCGGAGGTCGAGAACGAGACCCGGATCGAAGTCGAGATCGACCAGGCGTGGATGCGGGAGCTTGGTGGGCGAGGCACGTTTGAGGGCACGATGCGGCTTGCGTTTCGCGCGGCCGCTGGTCGACGCGACGTGTTCGCGGACTATCCCTTGTTCCTCGACTTTCTTCCGGACACGAGCACCGTGCTCGGCGTGGAAGCCGTCGAAGACACCAGCAACCCCTTGATCGACGCAAGTCATTTCGGGGTGGTTCTCTCTCGCGAAGAATCGGGTGGCGTCGGTGTGCAGGTCGAGTCCGTGACACCCGGCGGTGCAGCCGATCGTCAAGGTGTCCGGTCAGGCGACATCGTGGTCGGGCTCGACGGGCTGCGGCTCTACAGCTGGCGCGACTTCCTTCCGGATCCAACCCAAACGCAATCGCAGGTCTCCGTGGCGCGCAAGGATCTTGCAGGCGTCCACGTTCTTTACTGGCCACACGAGGTGACCGCCGTTCGTGCAGGGGTGGCTGTTCAGCTCGTCATGCTGTGCCTCGGCCTTCTCTTGGGTTGGCGGTCCCCGATGCTCTTGGGTCTTCGCCGGCAAGGCCGCGCCTCCACCGAAGCATGGCTTACTCGAGCCAGCCTCATCCTGGTGTTCGCTGCCGGCCTATTCTGCGTGGCCGCGCTGCAGTCGCTACCGGTTTGGATCCTCGCGCTTGGCGCATTCGCAGCGCTCGTCTCGCATGCGACTGGCGAGCGCGAGGCTGGGGCGAGCTTCGGGTACGCGCTGGTCTCAACCCTGGTGATCATGTGGATCGCAGGAACGGCCGATCTCGGAACCCTGGTCGCGGCTCAGTCGAGCAACCCCACCGATTGGCATGCCTTCCGGGCGCCTGCATCGACCTTCGCGTGCATCGGCTTCTTGGTGGCACTGGGGCCGATGGCCGGACACGAACGGCTCTCGGCTTCGCTCTACGTGGCGGCCGCGTCTGTGATCGGGGCTGCTGTGTTCTTCGGAGGATGGGCGGCGGACTCGCCGATCGAGGCGATCGCCGGGCTCGCCGCAAAGGCGGCGGCCATCGCGATTGCGTCGCGATCGATTCACATGACGCACAAGGCGACGGCGACCGTGCTCGGCCTTGCCGGGGTCTGTGCGCTTGGGGTCACCTGGGCCGGGCGGGACCCGATGGCCACGTACTGGCCACCCCTCGTCCTCGGCGCGATGATCGCGCTACTCGTACGCGCGTCCGTACCGCTGCTTCACCGGCAGTCACTTCCCGCGGTCGCGTAGGAGCGGACCCTTCACTCGGCCTGCTCGATGAAGTCGCGCAAGAGGCCTCGCTGCTCTTCGGAGGCCGACAAGAACTGCAAGCCCGACGTGAAGGCGCCGGGGCCTGCGGGTTTGCTCCATCGTACCGATGCTGCGCACTCGAATGGCGTTCGATCTGGATCTTCAATGCCGTCCTGCGTGAGGAAGAAGCTGACCGTGACGACTTCTCCCACGTTGAGGTTCCGCGCGAACCGCACCGCAGCGCCTCCCGTGCTCAGGTTCTCGGTCGTGGCGTGGAGAGTCTCGCCGGAGATCGTCATCTCACATGAGATTCGGATCGGGTAGCGCTCGACTTTTCGTCTCTGCTGTCGTTCGGTCGGCACCCCATCATGATGAGCACGGACGACCCGTCGGCCAAAATTGCGCGCAAAGGTCGGATGTTCAGGGGACGCTGGGCTCAAGTGTGGGGACGACGGGCTCGACTCTGCGCCCGGACCGAATCGGCCTCTCCCTGGAGTTCGTGGTCCTCTGGGGCGGCTCGAATCAAATCTGCATAAATCGCCAACGACCGCTTGTAGTGGCCCTGCCCGGCGAGAATTCGCGCCATCGTGCGGGTCGGGAAGGGCTCTTCAAATTTCGAGGCGCCCCCTGAAAACACTCCGGTCGGCGCCCTCGCGGGGGGGCCCGAACTCGTCGTCTTAGGGCCGGGAGGTGGCGCGCTGAATAGCGACGGCACTTCGGACTGCCTCGCTGTACGCGATGATGGGGTGTCGGAAACCTTCTCCGACGTTGGATCGGTCTCCTGCGGAAGACGATGGGTCGTCGGACCCGTGCTCGGGACGGGTTGAGGCTCGGTCGCACTTGCTTGCAGCGCCCGCTTTGCAAAGCCGACGACACGCCCAAAGAACCCTTCGGGAGGAGGTTCTCCTGCCCGGAGCCGAATCGCATGAATCAGTTGAGCGCGACTGAGGGCGTACGTGTCAGTGACACCAAGGCGCTCCGCCTCTTCTCTCAATTCGGGCGTACTGAAGTTGTAGAGCTTCGTCAGATCCATCGAAGGCGATCGTCCTCCACGCGTTGTAGCGCGTTCTTGGCCTCCTCGCAGTCTCGTTCGATCTGGGCTTTGAGCTCCGGAAGTCCTTCGAATTTCCGTTCGCCGCGCACGCGGGACACGAAGCCCACGCGAAGGCGCTTGCCGTAGAGGTCTCCGTCGAAGTCGAAGAAGTGCGCTTCGACCGAACGCCCAGCATCGAAGGTGGGGCGCACCCCGAGGTTCGCGATTCCGCGCAGCAACGGGGCGGCGCCTTCACCCAGTACCCGCGCGACGAGCGCGTACACGCCGTCCGACGGGAGTTGCAAGCGTTCCACGTCCAAGTTCGCTGTCGGGAAACCGATCGTGCGGCCTCGTTGATCACCCAAGACGACCGTGCCGGTGATCTCGTGGACACGTGTCATCATGGCGGCCGCAGCCTCCATGTTGCCGTCCTCCCGAATGACACGACGGATGCGGGTTGACGATACCGCCTCCCCCTCGAACATCACCGGATCCACGACCTCCACCCCGAACCCGACCTGCTTGCCCCATTGTCGGAGAGTTTCGATGTTGCCGGAGCGCTTGTGACCGAAATGGAAGTCGGGGCCCACGACCACGCCCTTCGCGTGACATGCGTCCAGTAATACCCGATCGACGAACTGGTCCGGCGACGTCTTCGCGAACTCCGCGTCGAAGGGCAACACAACCACATCATCGCACCCCGCCCCCCTCAGGAGCTCGACACGGCGCGCCATGTCGGTCAGCAGCACGGGCGCCCGGTCAGGCGCCAAAATCGTTGTCGGATGAGGGTCGAAGCACATCGCGAGGGTCTGCCAACCGTGCTCGTCCGCCGTACGTTTCGCAGCGTTGATCAGCGCCCTGTGACCAAGGTGCACGCCATCGTGGTTGCCAGGGGTGACGACAGAAGGTGCTTTACGCATCGATAGCCAGGAGCTGGGCGCGGTGAACGTGCCGAGCCCAGAACCCCCTACAGTGACCTCAGAAGCACTTCAACTCGAAACCGTTCGATGTCCACAGTGGTGACGTTGGCCTTGCGGTGGGGTATGGTTGAAAACATGAGGAATTCGAAGGGGAGGTCGAATCCCGAGGAAGAAGCGCCTTTCGAGGATGTTATGGACCGTCTTCAGACGGTCGTACAGCAACTCGAAGACGGAGACTTGCCTCTCGAGCAGTCTTTGGCGATCTTTGAGGAGGGGGTTCGGTTGTCTCGCGTGGGTGCGAAACGTCTCGATGAGGCCGAGCGTAGGGTGGAAGAACTCCTTGCCTCGGGCGACGAATTGCAAACGAGCCCTCTAGACCAAGGCGAACCGGGGGAAGCATGAGCCAAGTCCTCACAGTACCGACCCATTTTCAAGACATCGGAGAGCTGTCTGAAGGGTTTCTAGACCGCGTCGAGAACGACACGCTCATTCTCTATGGGCCAGTGCCCTACGAAGATGGTTCGGAGATCGATTTCGCCGTGCTGCTGGCCGATGGAACCTCTGCGCTCGAAGGCAAAGGGCGCGTGCGTGCTGCCGTCGATGGCGGCGCGGAGCGAGTTCCGGAAACACGGTATGACGTCGTCGTCGAAGCACTCGAGCTCGAGGGTCGATTCCAAGTCGTGTTCGAGAGCCTGTTGATGGTACGGCAGTCGGTGTCCGAACCGCCGCCCGCGCTCAGCGAGGCACCGGAACTCGAAGTGAGCTCAGACGAAGTGTTCTCGGTACCGCCGGGAGAAGTCATGTCGGTGCCTCCAGAAGAGATGGCTACCGAAGACAACGACGAGCCTGTCGTGAGCACGGTACCGCCGGCTACCGCTTCGGAAGATGAGTACGAAGACGCAGAGCTAGAGATGTCTGTCGAGAGCGACATTCCCGAGGAGGCTTTGGAAGAAGAAGTGCTTTCGGGAGAGCTTTCCATGGATGCGCAGGCGACCCTCGAGCAGTTCGCAGGCTCGCCAGAGAGTCAGGCGCCCGTCGAAGAAACCGACGAGGACGCAGTCGCCGAAGCAGGCGACGCTGACCCTACTTTCGAAGAAGCGTTCGTGGCCGAGGTCGACGAAGATGGACAGCCACTCGTTGCGGCCGAACCCAACGTTGGGGGCCCCGTGCCCAAGCCTTCCATGGCCGCGCCACCGGCAGCACCACCGGCGCCAGCCGCCTTGAACTTGGTTCCTCCGCCCGAGGGGCTCACGAGGCCTTCGCGCGCGACCGCAGATGAAGAGTTGTTGGCAAGCTACGAAGAAGCTGGTGGCGAGGAGAATTCGGGGCTCTTCGAGTACGAAGAGGGGTTGCCGATTCCATCCCGACCCCCGCTACCCGATTTGAACGCTCCGCGACGAGTCGCGACCGTTGAAGCAAATGATGTCGATGACGTCGAAGAGTCAGAGCCACCAGAGGCCCACGACGACTATGAGGAGATTCGACTCAGCGAAATGGCCGAGAGCGCCGAAGAAGGATAGTTCGGTCATGAAGTCCTCGCTGGCGACCATTCTTTTCGCACTGACGCTGCTGCTCAGCGTGCCCGTGAGTGCGGATGCGGTTGTGAACGTCATCGTTCGAAACGCGTCCTCGAAGCCTGTCGACGGGGTCGTGAGTCTGGCGCCGACGGGCGATGGGAAGAGTTTTCGGTGCACGACCGCCAACGGGGCGTGCACGATGCGAAGCGTTCCTGGCGGACGCTACATCGCTAGCTTCAAGCCGAAGGCCGGAAGCGCGCCGGCACCCCGCAAGGTCGTGATTCCACCAAGCGGAAGCGCCGATCTGCACATCACGGCCAAATAGCCCCGAGTTGGACCACGACACCCGGAAAATGTAATCATTTTGGTGGGGAGTACGCGCAGCAATGCGAGGTCGCGGGACATTGGGGGGATTTACGTTGTTCGTCGCCTTGGCGACGGTCGCACCCGTTCATGCGGAGGAGGCGGAATCTCGTCCTGCTGAGGTCCGGGACGCCGAGCTCCGACTCACGCAGAACGCGTTTCAAGGATCGACGGGCGGCGTTCGCGTCATCGACGCCTCGTCGGGCCCCAAGGGAACGTTCCGCCTTGCGCTCAATACCGAGTTCTTTCTGATTCGAGACTACTTCGTGCCGAGCGATCGCGCGCAGCACTTCGCGGGGAATCTATCTTTCAGTGTTGCGGCCGCGCGTTTCCTCGAGGTGTTTGCGTCGGCCGAGGTCACGTCGGCGTGGGACAATTCCACCGACCCAACGCTGGTTCAGCGCGTTGCCGACGTACGATTGGGCCTCAAGGGATACCACTGGATCCGACCCTGGGTCGCACTTGGCGCCGACGCCAGCGTTCTCTTTCCGGGTGGCGTTGGCGACATGGGGGACACGTTTCGTGCGACGAGCGTGGGTCTGCGTGTGAACTCCAATCTCGATTTCCGCGCACGCTCGAAGAGGCAGCTTCCCCTGATCCTCAGGTTCAACGCCCAATACTGGTTCGACAACACGCGAAAGCTTGCGAATGGAATCGATACGCCCGGGCCGCTGATTCCGTTTCAGCGCTTTGCGTACAACATCAACGAGGTGGACTCGGTCCGCATCGGTGCCGGGCTCGAAGCCCCGCTCAGCGCGGGGAGGGTCGGTCTGCGACCTCTGGTCGAATGGCAGTGGGATCTTCCGGTCAATCGGCAGGGGTTCTCGTGCTCCGCTGCCGAACTGCCCGTCGGTGATGCATGCCTCTCCGATGTTGGCGTCAAGGCGTTTCCCATGACTCTGACACTTGGGCTACGCATTCTGACCCCGCCCGAGGGGCTTGCGGTCACCGTGGCGGCTGATGTCGGTCTCACCGGCACACGTGACTTCGCACGTCAACTCGCCCCGAACTCTCCGTACAACATCATCCTCGGCATCGGGTACGCGGTCGACGCCCGCCGAAAGAGCACCCCCGCGCCCCTCGCCATCCCTGCGGTCCGGCGAGGCGCGACCGAGGGACGTGTCTATGGCTTGGTGTTGGATGCCGAATCGGATGCGCCCGTTGCGCGGGCGTTGGTGGCGGTGGTTGGCGACGAAGCCTCGGCCCAGGTCAGCGACGAAGACGGGCGGTTCGTGACGTATCCCGTCCCTGTCGGCGACGTGGTCTTCGACGTGACGCATCCTGACTACCAAGCCACGCAATGCGCGGCGACGTTCGACGCGACCGAGGCGTCCACAGTCGAGGTGCCGCTGGCCGAAGCCACGTGCGTGCTCACGCCACACACGGTCGACGGATCGCTCCGCGTTCGCGTCGTGGGCAAGAAGGGGAAGTCGATCCCCGCACTCGCGGTCGTGGTACGCGGCCCCTCGGAGCATCGACTGGTATCGGATGACACCGGCCACGCGGCCATCGACCTGCAACCGGGTGCGTAC
>JBATTM010000589.1:0-20499 GCA_049670545.1 Polyangiales bacterium | reverse complement strand
GGCGATGCGCCGGTGTGGGGGCGCGCACTGTGGGGCGTTGTCTGGGTGGCGGTGTTCGCCGTGCGGGCGCGTCCGGTGGTGAGCCGGGGGGCGGACCCGAGGCTCGTTGTCGAGCTCGGCGTGCTGTGCGTCGTGGGCGTACACGCACTGGTGCAGTGGCGTGGCGGGAGCTCCAGCGAACTCTACCCACTGACGTACGTCGTGGTGGCCGGATGCGCTGCCTTCGCAACTCGGGCAGCCGGCGCGAGCATCGTTGCCTTCGCGGTTGCGCTCGATCTTTCGACGACGTTCTTCGCGGAGCACATCGAGGCGCCTAGGGTTCTCGCCGCACACGTGCTCTTCATCGTTTGTTTCGGCGCGATCAGTCTCGTCCTGACCCGCGCGGAGATCATCCGCGTGCGAAAGCGCTCCGAGCTCGAGGTGCAGGCAAGACGACAGAAGGAACGGGACGAGAGCCGACTCTTTCGGCTCGTCGCGCCATCATCGGACGACCTACGAGACGAAGAGCGCATCCATCGCACGAGCGTGGACGAGATCCATCAAGCGCTCTACCAAGCGGTCGCGCTCCTCCATCACACGCTCGGGCTCCACAGCTGCGTCCTTCTCATGCCCACGGAGGACGATGGGTGTCTTCGGATCGTCGAGCTGGTCACGTCGAGCGACGACATCGCAGACGGCCCATTCTCGCTGGGTTCGGGTGCCGTCGGTGCCGCGGTACGGCGCCAAGTGACGACGAACCTGCATCCCATTCGCCCCGGATACCCAGGGCTTTGCTACTACCGGAGCCCTGCTACGGTCCGTGCGTTCCTGGCGGTTCCGGTCATCGACAAGGGCAGCGTGCGCGCCGTTCTTTGTGCGGACCGTCTCGATGACCGCCCGTTCACGCCGGAAGAGGAGCAACTGGTGCGCGGAAGCACTGCGTACATCCTCCGTGCCGTCGAGAACGAGCGTGTGTTCGCCCAGCTCCAGCGATCGAAAATAGAGCAAGAGATTCTCTATCGGGGCTCCCAGGCGTTGAGCGAGGCGCGCAATCGAGACTCGGTCATGGAGGTCGGACTCGCCGCCGCGGCTGAGATTGCGCCGCACGACTTTGCGGCGATCACCGAGTACGAGCGCGATGGACGCGCGCATGTGATTCTGCGTGCGGTCGGAGACCGAGGTGCCGACTTCGAGGGCCTTCGCTTTCGCGACAACGCATCACTTACTGCGATGGTCGTCAAGAACAGGCACTACCTCCCGTACCGCGGCGAGTTCGACGCGCAGCAGCAGGTGCTGTTTACGAAGAAGGCGCGGCTCAAGGGGATGGAGTCGTTGCTCGTCTTGCCGCTGGTGGCCCGTGAAGAACCGATCGGGACGTTGATCGTCGCGGCCAAGGACCAACGCGCGTACACCGGCTCGGTGCGTGACACGCTGCAGGCCCTCGGCAACCAGCTGGCGGTCGCCATGGCCAATGCGCGCGCCGTGCGCTTGCTCGAAGAGAAGGCGACTACGGACGGACTCACGGGTTGCCTCAACAAGCGCGCCTTTCTCTCCGAGATGGAACAGAAAATCCTCGCCGCACAGCGATTCGGCCGCAAGTTGTCCCTCATCGTCACCGATCTAGACCATTTCAAGGCTGTGAATGACACCTATGGACACGCCAGCGGCGATCGCGTGCTCCAGGAGCTCGGACGCGTGTTGCAGCGCGTGAAACGCGAGACCGACCTCGTGGCACGGTTCGGCGGCGAGGAGTTCTGCGTTCTTTGCGAGGAGACCGATGCCCGCGGTGCGCGATTGTTGGCCGAACGTGTTCGGGAGGAACTCGCCAACACCGAGGTCGTGACCGAACTCGGCACCCTCAAGGTCACTGCATCCCTCGGCGTCGCGACGTTCCCGGACCATGCGTCCACCGGCGAAGCGCTCTTCGCGCAGAGCGACAAAGCACTCTACGAAGCCAAGCATCGGGGGCGCAACCAGGTCTGCACGGTCTAAACCGAGGTCATCCGCGTTGGAGCTCGAGGGTCTCGGGATCGAGCATCCAACGAAAGGCGCCGACGCCCTGATCGACCTCGATCAAGGACGCGGCGGCGGTTCGAAATGATGCGAAGTGCTGCATTTGGCAGAGATGTGCGCCGAGGATCTCCACCTTTGGCATGTGCGTCACCAACACTACCACGTCATGCTCGCCGGCGTGATCGAGAGGCTCCAACGCCTGCGCGGTGGTGCCCTCTTCGCTTGCGAGTGCTGGGTGGACCTCGATCGGCCCGTCGAAACCGGGGTGGGTAGCCGCGAGGATCTCGGCCGTCTGGACGGCGCGGACGAGGGGGCTCGTGTAGATGCACGAGTAGGGCAGATCGAGCCGCGCGAGTGCCTTGCCCACCCTGTGGGTCGAGCGCCTCCCTGCATCGGAGAGCCACCGGAGGGAGTCAGTAGGGGCGGATCGCATGTCGACGGCCTCGCCGTGTCGCATCAAGACAACGCGCATGCGGCGAAGCTTGGCACGTCGCTCACGGCTCGTCCCGCCCCGCGTGTGCCTTTCGGGCGAATGACTCCTCCGGTGCCAACACCAGTCGCTTGCGTGCGTAGAGGGCGAACCAGAGCAAGCCGAGCCCGTACCAGATCGCCGCGCCGAGGACGACCTTGCGATAGATGGGGTCTGTCACGAAAAGCGCGACCAACGTGATGACGGCGATCATCAGCGCGATCACAGCTCCGGGGATGCCGAGCGGACTGCGATACGGTCGTGGAATGTCTGGGAGTCGGACCCGAAGCAGGATGTACGAGAGCATCTGCAGTGCGTAGGCGATCACCGCTCCAAACACGGCCATATTGAGGAGAACCGCGCCGACGGGGTGCTCTGGGCCGAGCGCATGGATCCCGTAGGCAACGCCGTATCCCAGAAGCGCGCCCGAAAGAAGTGCGATGTGAGGGGTTCGGCGGGTGCGGTGGGTACGCGAGAGCCACCGCGGGAAATAGCCCGCCCGAGACAGGGAGAAGATCTGCCGACCGTACGCGAATATGATGCTGTGGAAGCTCGCCACGAGGCCAGTGACCGCCACGAACGCGAGCAGCGTCGCACCGAGCCCTTCCCCAAAGGTGGTCTTGAATCCCGCGAAGAGCGGCTCTTTCGATGTGCCGAGCGCGCCCGCCCCCGGGGCGATTCCGGTGTTGAGGAACAGTGTCAGGAACGCCGCGAGCACCAGAGTCAGGAGCCCGTAGAGCAACCCGCGTGGCAGGTCGCGTGCGGGAGCCTCGGCTTCTTCGGCCGCCAACGGGAGCTGCTCGATCGCCAAGAAGAACCAGATCGCGAACGGGAGGGCTGACAACACACCCATGGGGCCCCGCGGCAGCCAACGTGATTGACCGGGGTCTGGCTCCATGTCGAGCGCCCAGGAGAGATCGAAATGCGGAATCGCGGACACCCAGAACACGACCAACACCCCGAGGGCAAGTGCCGTGATCAACACCGTGAAGCGAAACGTGATCTCCACGCCTGCGACGTTGAGGCCGACGAACACGCCATAGCTCGCCAGCCACCACAGGGGTTCGATCGAGGCGGGGGTTCCGAAGATCGCGCCGAGGTATCCGCCGATGCCGACGACGATCACGGCCGGCGTCAACACGTACTCCATGTTCTCGGCAAGGCCGGTGATGTACGCGCCCCACGGGCCCATGGCCGAGCGTGCGAACGAGTAGGCACCACCCGTGTGCGGAAGCGCCGCGCTCATCTCGGCAATGCTGAAGCACAGCCCTGCATACATGACGGTGATAATCACAGTAGCGGCGAGGAGACCGCCGAAGCCCCCCGAGGCCAGCCCGAAGTTCCAGCCGAAAAAGTCGCCGGATATCACGGCTCCGACGCCAAGCGCCCAGAGCGACCACACGCCCGCGTAGCGCCGCAGCCCGCGTTCGCGAAAGTAGCCGTCCCCGACCCGATCGTACTCGACCCCCTGCTCTTCGCTCGACATGGCGCGCAGTGTAGCGGCTTGGCGCCGTGGAGGATAAGGTTCGGCGCATGTTACCGATCGACCTGACCGGGAAGCGCGCCTTGGTAGCCGGCGTCGCGGACGACGGCGGCTTTGGCTTCGCGATCTCCAAAGCACTTGCGTCTGCTGGCGCGACCGTATGCGTGGGCACGTGGCCACCGGCCCTCGGGATCTTCGAGACCCTTCTGCGCCGCGGCAAGCTCGACGCCTCGCTTGCGTTGCCGGGCGGCGGGCAGCTCGAGTTCGAGCGGATCTATCCGCTCGATGCCGAGTACGACACGCTCGAAGACGTGCCCGCCGAGGTCCTCGAGCAAAAGCGGTATCGCGACCGGGGAGACGTCAGCATCGACGGGATGGTTCAACGGATCAGGGAAGACTTTGGTGACGGGTGTCTCGACATCGTCGTGCATAGCCTCGCCAACGGGCCCGAAGTCAAGAAGCCCTTGCTCGAGACCAGCCGTCGTGGGTATCTCGCGGCGCTCGGCGCGAGCGCGTACTCGTTCGTATCGCTCGTGCAGCGCGTGCAACCGTTGATGCGCGAAGAGAGTTCGTATCTCGCGCTCTCGTATCTCGCGAGTCAGGGTGTCGTCGCCGACTACGGCGGAGGGATGGCTTCGGCGAAAGCTGCGCTCGAGACTGACGCCCGCATGCTTTCCTTTGAGCTAGGCCGCAAGGCTGGCCATCGAGTCAACGTGATCTCGGCGGGCCCGTATGCATCGCGCGCGGCAACCGCGATCGGCTTCATCGACAAGATGATCAAGTACTACACCCTCAACGCGCCACTCCAAGACCCGCTTCGCGGCGAGGAGGTCGGCAACACGGCCGCGTTCCTTTGCAGCCCACTGGCCAGTGGGATCACCGGGACGGTCGTGTACGTCGACAAGGGTTATCATGCGATGGCAGCGCCCGCGGATGTCGAGGGGTCGGTCGACGCGATGGAGGGAGATACGCTCTAGGCGGCGACCATTTCGTGCTGCGCGGTGGGCCGAATGCTGTTGGTCTCGGCGGCGACTTGGAGTGTCGCGGCCAACGCGCGTTCCGTTCGGACGCGTTGTTCGAGCCAGGGATCGAGGGCACGCATGAGCGCACGCGCAGAGGCGTGGCGCGCCGCTGGGTTGCGGCTCATCAACTTCGCGAGGACTTGGTCCATCTCGCCGGGGACTGCAGGGCACACCAAAGACGCGCGAGGGGCCTCTTCGCGAATGATTCGCCGAAGCACCGTGTTCACATCGCGGCCGGTGAAGGGCAGCCTACCGGTGAGCGCTTCGAACATCGTGATCCCAACCGCAAATAGGTCCGCGCGTGCATCGACGAACGGGTTGCCGCTTGCCTGTTCGGGCGACGCGTAGCTTGGGGTTCCATAGACGCGCCCTCGCTCCCGTGAGCGCTCGTCCGCGGGCGCAGTTTCCGCAGCGCAAACTCCGAAGTCGAGCAGGTGCACGTCGAGCTCCCCGTAGGGGCCTCGGTTCATCAAGATGTGCTCCGGCTTGATGTCGCGATGGACGTAGCCGTGCCGATGGACGCTATGGAGAATCGACGCGAGACGGGCCATGATGACGGCGATCTCGCGGGGCGTGATCGGCCCGCAACGCCGAAGATAGGCCGAAAGGCTCTCGGACCGCATGTACTTCATCACCAGGTAGGGGGATTCGTCGGGAAGCGCGCCATGGTCGATCACCGGGACGATTCCGGGATGGAACACGCGCCTCGCGACCTCGACCTCGCGCCGGACACGGGCCATCAAGTCTTGGCTTCCAGCATGCGCCGGGCGAAGCATCTTGACCACGACCCGTTCGAGGGTCGCGAGGCGCTCCGCTTCGAACACGATGCCAGTCCCGCCAACGCCAATCACGTTTCCGACGCGGTAGCGGCCGTCGAGGATTTGTCCCCGAAGCTCGCTTCGCTCCCTCGTTGCCGACATGCACCCACCTTCTGCATGTGAGTGATCAAGCGTCAAAAAAACGACAATGTCTCGTCCGTTGGAAGGTGCGTTTCAATCCCTGCGAATGTTCGGTGGATCGGGCGCGACGCGGCGCGATGGTGCGCCACCGTTGTGTGCTGCAATACATCAAAGACCGACCCTGACGTCACTGGTTGGGTCCGATTTTGACCGGCATGTTTCCGATCTTGGATTTCACCGTTGACACTATCAGACACCTTGAGAGAGAGTCCGTCTCGGCTGAGTCAACAGGATCGGCAAGCCCAAGGCGCCAACTCGAGGAGACGCGTGACCCACAACCCGACGCCCGAAAAGGAACCATTAACCCTAGGCGTGTGATCCGCATCAGGGCGCCATCCTAGCGCACGAGCAGCCCCGAAAGAGGGGGCAGTCCTTCGCCCGTTTCTATGGACTGCCTCCTCTTCGTTTATCGGGCCACGCGAAACGCTTCGATCGTCTCTTCTTCGTCGTAACGATGCTCGAAGCCCGTGGCGAGCTTGAATGCGGCGCTGTCGACGACGATTGGATACTTCAAGTGGTCGATCGCTGCCGGCGGCAGATTCGGAAGCGCGAGGCGGCCGAGGCCGAAGTTGATCAGCGTGCCAGGCACCGGAATCACGCGCCTTCCCGCGGCCCTTGCGATCGTGGAGATCGGGACCGGAGAAGGGCCGGAAACGTTGTACACGCCGTGCAATTTTCGCGAAAGTGCGGTGACGATCGCGTGCGCCGCGTCGTCCTCGTGCATGAAGTGGAACAAGGGATCGAAGCCCATGACGAGAGGAACGTTGGGTCCGCGAAGGTAGAGGGCCAGGGTCCCGTGCTTGGTCGGACCGAGGGTGTAGACCATCCGAAGCACGCACGTCGCGATCTCCGGGTACCTCCAGAGCGCCGACGATGCGTAGAGGTCTGCAGCGACGAGATCCGCGAGCTCCGGGAACGCGTGGGAGGACATCGGCGGCTCATCCTCGGTGTGATAGAGCGGGGAGTCTGCCGCAGCGCCGTAATAGGTGTGTCTGCCTACCATCACGGCTTGTTCTACGCCGTACGCCTGGCAGTGATGAATGAATGCGCGTGTCCCGTAGAGATTCACGCGCATGCGGTCGGGGCTCTTGTGCACCAAGTGCGTCACGGTCGCCATGTGGATGGCGGCCTGCGGTCGGCGACTCCGAAACACATCCTCGGCAGGACGCTTTCGAATGTCGTACTGAAACATTTCGACCCCGTCGGGAGCGTCGGGCCAAGGTCGGCGATCGATGCCGATGACTTCGTGGCCTTCCGCGACCAAGCGCTGAGCGACCAAGCGGCCGAGGGTTCCGGCAACCCCTGTGACGAGAACGCGCACTACAGTACCAAATCCGTTTCGGCGATCCGCCCCTCACGGAGTTGCCGGCCTTGCGCGATCAAATCTCGGATCTTCTCTTTCACCTGGTCGACCATCGCATCGCACACATCGTCGCGTTCGTGGCCGGAGCCTTCAAAAGACATGGGTTTCCCATAGAGAAGCTGGAATGTCGTGGGCTTGGGCACGAGGACGCCCCACTTCGTGATGGGGATGTAGGGGACTCCGATCAGCTTCCCGAGCCATTCGAGGTTCGCGATCGTAGGCAACGCGTCGCCCCCTCCGACGAAGCCGAAGGGGATGATCGGGCTTCCCGTCTCGAGGGCCAGCCTCATGAAGCCCGTCCCGAAGTCGACCAGGGTATCCGCGTCTTTCGCGAGCTTCGCGGTGCCGCGCGCCCCTTCGGGGAACACCAGTACCAATCGATCGTCCCGGAGAAGACGGACCGCTTGATCCGGGTTGCCGGTGAACTGCCCCGTGCGGCTCATGAGCTGCGATGCACCCGGAAACTGGTGGATGAACTTGTCGAGCATCGCATGCGGGAGCCGAGGTTGTTCCGCGTCGAGCAGCATCGACCCCATGACCATCGCGCCATCGATCGCGACGCCACCGGAGTGGTTGCCGACCAAGATCGCGCGGCCTGTGGGCGGCACGTTGTCGAGGCCGTAGAGCTCGACATGGAAGTAGTTGCGATAGAGCTTCGAGAACGCGGAGACGAAGCGGACGAGGTCCTTCTTGGCAATCCCGTACGGATCGATCCCGAACTTGTTGAACGAGAGGTCGAGCGCGTCGATGCGTGACGCGACTTCGGGGTCGATGGGGAGGAAATTGTCCAGCAAGGGGGCTCGATTCCGACGGGACTTCGACTTCTATGGTGATCGCGGGGTGAGCGCAATCACTCTTCGCTGGGCTTCCGGATCCCGAGCGCGCGCATCTTCTTGTAGAGGTGGCTTCGCTCGAGCCCGAGATCGGCGGCCGTCTTGGTCACATGGCCTTCACGAAAGGCGAGCGCCCGTTCGATCAAGTCTTTTTCGGCCTCCTCCATCATTTCGCGGAGCGGGCTCGCGGGCCGAAAGTACCCGCCGCCGCTGCCGCCCCTGCCGATCGGGAGCAGTGCCTTCGCGTCGTCGTATCCAACGTGCTGCCCAGGGGTGAGGATGACCAACCGCTCGACCAGATTGCGAAGCTCGCGGACGTTACCGGGGTAGGCATACGAGCTCAGCAATGCCATCGCCTCGGCGGCGATCGTCTTGTTTGGGCGATCGTGAACCTCACACGCGAGGGCGAGGAAGTGTCCAACGAGTGAGGGCACATCCTCGATTCGCTCGCGCAATGGGGGAATCTGGAGGGGCACGACGTTGAGTCGGTCCAAGAGATCTGCGCGAAAATTTCCGGATTCCACTTCGTCAGCGAGGGTCTTGTTCGTTGCTGCCACGACCCTCACGTCGACGTCGATCGTGGATGTTGATCCCACGCGTTCGACCTCTCGCTCCTGCAAGACACGCAGAAGCTTGGCCTGCATCTGCGCGGGCATGTCGCCGACTTCGTCGAGAAAGAGCGTACCTCCGGAGGCCCGTTCGAACTTCCCGCGGCGCTGCTTCGTGGCACCCGTGAATGCCCCGGCTTCGTGGCCGAAGAGTTCGCTTTCGATGAGCCCCTCGGGGACGGCCGCGCAGTTCAGCTTCTCGAACGGCCCGTTGGCACGTGCCGAGCCTTCGTGGATCGCCGTCGCCACGAGCTCTTTTCCCGTCCCTCGTTCCCCGAGGATCAGGACCGACGCGTTCGAGTCCGCCGCCAGCGCAATCTGGCCTCGGAGCTTGGCCATGGCTTCGCCATCTCCGAGAAGGGAAGCGCTGACGTCGTAGCGGCGACGAAGCTCTTCGTTCTCACGCTGAAGCGCTTCGAGCTCGAGGCTGCGCGCGACCGAGAGCACCAGCCGATCGTTGCCGATTGGTTTCTCGATGAAGTCCCGCGCGCCGAGGTGGGTTGCTTCGACGGCGGTCTCGATCGTGGCATTGCCGCTCATCATGATCACCGGCGTCTCGATCTCCCGCGCCGTGAGATCGGCAAGCATTTGGAGGCCGTCCATCCCAGGAAGCTGGACATCGAGGAGGATGACGTCGAACGTTCGACTCGATAGCTTCTCGAGGGCGATCTCCGCGGTCCCGGCCACCTCGACGATGTACCCCTCGAGCCCAAGCGCCCGAGAGACGGTGGTCAGAATGTTCTTCTCGTCATCGACGACCAGAACCGTCGCGGCCGGCATGACGCTACGCTAGCACACCGGCGACGCTTCAGATGCCGGAGCCGGTGCCGCGCGTCTTGATCGGGATCGGTCGGACGTTGGTTTCCGAGACCCGCTGATGATCTCTCAGCCAGGGCGTCAGGACGTCCACGGATTCCGGTCTCGAGTACAGGTACCCCTGCGCAATGTCGCACCCGTGCTGGCGCATGTATTCGCGCTGACTCTCCGTCTCCACTCCCTCGGCGATCACCTCGAGCCCGAGGTTCTGTGCAAGACCGATGATCATCTTCGAGATGGGGCCACCTCGTTCGTTCGACTCTACGTTCTGCACGAAGTTCTTGTCGATCTTGAGTGCGTTCAACGGAAACTCGTGGAGGTAGGTCAGCGACGAGTACCCCGTACCGAAGTCGTCGATTGCGATACGCACCCCCACGTCGCGGATCTCCCTCAGGAGCCCTCCTGCCGCTGCGGCATCGGACATCAGGGAACTCTCCGTGAGTTCGAGTTCGAGGAACTCGGGCGGCAGGTTCGTGTCGGCGAGCGTGTCACGCACCTTGTCGACGAACGTCGGGTCTTCGAACTGTTGCGCCGAGACATTCACGGCCATCCGCATCGGTTCGAGCTCCATTTCGTGCCACGAACGGAGTTGCTGGCAGGCGGTCTTCAGGACCCATTCGCCGACTTGATCGATCAGGCCAAACTCTTCGAGGCCCGCAATGAAGTGGTAGGGCGTCAGCAGGCCGCGGGTTGGGCTCATCCAACGAAGGAGCGCCTCGACTCCGATGACCCTGCCCGTGCGAAGACACATCTGCGGCTGATACACGAGCCGGAACTCCTCGCGCTCGACCGCTCGCCTGAGCGCCCACTCGAGGGCACGCCTCGACTGCGCTTCCTCTTGCATCGCATTGGCGAAGAACTGATATCGACCCCGACCTGACGACTTTGCCTGGTACATCGCCAGGTCCGCGGCGCGCAGAAGCTCCGACAGATCGTTCCCGTTGTCGGGGTACATGGCGATGCCGATGCTGGTCGAACTGCTGACTTCGTGGCCGTCGATCTGGTCGAGGGCCTCGAGGCTGGTCATGATTCGCTCGACCACCGGGAGCACTTCTTTGGCCTCGCTCACGCCTTCCAGAATCACCGCGAACTCGTCTCCTCCGAGGCGCGCGACCGTGTCTTGGTCTCGCACGCTGTCGCGGATTCGCCGCGCAGCCTCGATCAGGAGCTTGTCGCCGATCTCGTGTCCGAGCATGTCGTTGATCTCTTTGAAGCGATCCATGTCGAGAACCAGTGTCGCCACCCCGGCTCCACTTCGGGTCGCACGTCGCAGCGCGTGGTCCACCCGTTCGCGCAGGAGCGTTCGGTTGGGAAGAGAGGTGAGTTGGTCGAACTGCGCAAGCCGAACCAGCTCGAGCTCGGTTCGCTTGCGCTCGACTGCGTACCGGATCACGCGATGCAGGTTCGCGCCGTCGATGTGGCCTTTGACGAGATAGTCCTGCGCACCGGCCTTGACCGACCGCAACGAGATCGCTTCGTCTTCCCACGCGCTCACGATCACCAATGGGATGTCGGGGTACGACGTTTGGAGGCTCGACACCGTTTGCGTGCCGCGAGAGTCGGGAAGATTGAGGTCCGCGAGGATGACGTCCGGGTTCAGCTCCTCGGCCGACAGGACCGCGTCGTTCAGGGTCCGCACGTGGGTAATTCGATAGTAGGCGTCCGTGATCCTTCGCAAAAGGCGTCGGATCAGCTGGGCATCGATCAGGTTGTCCTCAACCAGGAGGACCTCCCTGATGTCTCGGCCCTCGTCTTCCAGCTCACCCTGCAACTTCACCACCCTGAAAATACGTTAGCAACGCCTTATTACAGTGCTATGGTTTACAAGGGGCGTCAAGGGTGATCCGGCCCCTAAGGGTGTACGTGCTAGCGGGCAAAGCAGAAATCTCTTTGGTTTCGGGGAAAAGGCGCATTCGCGTCCTGATCGCCTCTGGGAACCCCGAGCGCATCATGTTGGTGCGGGAAAGCCTTCATGCCTGGCCGCAGACTGTGGTTTGCCGGGTTGCGGTCAGCGTGGATGACGCGCGCGTCCACCTCGATAGCCATGCACCCCACATCGTCTGCTGGGACGCCGAACTCGGGGAACCGCCCTCGTTCTCGCCCGGCGTGTGCGTACTCTTCCTCGAAGAGGATGCGTGCCACCTGCCTCCCGAGCGACCTCTCGAGATGTCGCTTCCAGAACCGTACCTGAGTGGATTGCAGCGCTCGATCAATCGCGAGTACGAGCTCCGCCGAGCGCTCTTGCAGTTGCGCGACGCCCACGGCTCCGAGACGCAGAGCCGTTTGCTGATGACACGCGCGACCGACGGTATCGTCGTACTCGATGCCGATCGCCGCGTGGTGTTCGCCAATCCGGCGGCTTGTGGGCTCCTCGGCGCGGAGAACCCGGCCGCGGTGGCGCACGTCTTCGAGCACAACACGCCGACCGCGGGGGAGCCCGCGATCTATCCGGTGACCCAGGCCAACGGCACGCTCTCGTCGGTGACGGGCATCGCGATTCACTCCTTGTGGGACGGTCAAGAGGCCACGATCGTGCAGCTCCAGCCGACCTTGAAGCCGAGCGTCGTCCCACCGCCCCCGGCGCCACGTGTCCCCGAAGATCGCTTGCGGGCCATTGGACGACTCGCGGCCGGCCTCGCACACGAGGTCAACAACCCGCTCACGTTCGTACTCGCGAACCTCGAGAGTTTGCGCGAGTCGCATCAGTCGATCCGGCGATTCGTCCGCAACCTTGGTTCGAGCCTCGCGCGCGATGGGGAGATCAGCCCGAGCGCTTTCGAGGGGATCGTCGACGACGCGAACCTCCAAGAGGTGATCGACGACGCCGCCGACATGCTGACCGACTGCTACAAAGGGATGCATCGAATCCAAGACATTGCGCGGAGCCTTGGCACGTTTTCGCGTGCGGCCGACGAGCAGGCGGAACTCACCGACGTTTCGCGCGTCGTGGACGACGCGTGCGCGATGGTGTTCAACCAGATTCGGTACCGCGCCCGCCTGGTCAAACGCTTCGAGCCCGTTCCTATGGTGCCGGCGTACCCGGGCCGACTCGCCCAAGCGCTCGTCAATCTGCTGACCAACGCGGCGGACGCGATCGACGGCGGCGCATACGACAAGCATCGGATCGTCGTGTCGACCCGCCTCGAGGGCGACGAGGTAATCATCGGTGTCCGCGACACCGGGGTGGGTATCGCGGACGGAGACCGGTCCCGGATCTTCACCCCCGGGTACACAACCAAGGCGCATGACGGCGGGATGGGGCTCGGTCTGACATTGTGTAAACGCGTGGCAGAGGAGCATGGTGGCCGCATCGCGGTGCACGACCTGCCGGACCACGGCACCCGGTTCGAGCTGATCATTCCCGTGGACACCGGCCTCGAAACCGTCGAGAAGACACGCGAGAGCCGACCGGTCTCTGAGGCACCGGCACATCGTCAGCGGATTCTCATCGTCGATGACGACGCGATGGTCCTTTCCGCACTTCGTCGGCGGTTGCGTCGTCGCTACGATGCCGTGACCGTCCTCGGCGGAGTCGAGGCCTTGGCGATGCTTTCGGAAGATGCCCAATTCGACGCGATCGTGTGCGACCTCATGATGCCCGAAGTCGACGGCAAGGCGTTCTACGAGGCGATCCATCGAGATCATGCGGAGCTCGTCGATCGAGTCGTATTCATGAGCGGAGGCGCGTTCACGCCACGCCTGCGGAAGTTCGCCGCGTCGGTGTCCAACGCCGTCCTCCAGAAGCCGGTGACCCGAGAGCATCTGGAAGCGATCTTCGCGTCGATTCGCGTCGAATCCACCGCCGACTAAGCGACTACTCGTTGCGCAGGCCGAGCTCTTTCATCTTGTTTTGGAGGCTCTTGCGCGAGATCTTGAGCAGGCGAGCGGTGTGCGTGACATTGCCACCGGTGCGTTCGAGCGCACGCCCGATGAATTCTCGCTCGAGTTTGAGGGTGGCTTCCCGAATCGCTTCTTTGAGGCCGGTCTCTCCCGTCGTCGGGTCGAGCCCTGGTGCCAGGGGGTTTGCGTTCTCGCCCTCTGGGTCTCTGACGTCTGGGGTGAGGTACTGCGCGCCGACCTCGCCGTCTTCGGCGAAGATCATGCAGCGTTCGACCACGTTCTCCAGCTCTCGGATGTTGCCGGGCCAGCTGTAACGGAGCAAACACCCGAGGGCCTCCTCGTCGAACCCCGTGACGGCGCGTCCGAGCTTCTGATTGAACGCCTGGATGAAGTGATCGATCAGGAGCGGGACGTCGCTCGGCCGTTCCCGTAGGGGTGGCAGGTGCACGTGAACGACGTTGAGTCGGTAGTACAAGTCCTCCCGAAACTCCCCTTCGGCAATGCGCTCCTTGAGGTCGCGGTTCGTCGCTGCGATCAGCCTGGCGTCGACCGTGATCGTCTTGATGCCTCCTACGCGCTCGAACTGCTGCTCCTGAATCGCGCGCAGGAGCTTGACCTGCATGCTGACGGGGATCTCTCCGATCTCGTCGAGGAAGAGGGTGCCACTGTGGGCAAGCTCGAAGCGGCCCGGTTTGCTGGTCGTGGCGCCCGTGAACGCGCCCTTTTCGTAGCCGAAGAGCTCACTCTCGAGGAGGTCTGGGGGGATCGCGGCGCAGTTGACGCTGACGAAAGGCTTGTCCTTTCGGGCGCTGTTTTCGTGGAGTGCGCGCGCGATGAGCTCTTTGCCGGTGCCACTCTCGCCGGTGATGAGCACCGTGCTCGGCGTATCCGCCACCTTTTCGATCACGTCGTAGACGCCTCGCATCGGTGGGGATTGCCCGATGATCCGGTAGCGGCCGCGCTCGTCTGGGTCCCCCCGGACGTGGGCGTGGGAGAGCTCCCGCGTCTTCGCCGCCTTGTTCACGACGTTGCGAAACTCGGTTTGGTCGAAGGGCTTGGTGACGTAGTCGAAGGCACCGAGTTTGAGCGCCTCGACGGCGGTGTCGACGGTACCGTGGGCGGTGATCATGATGACCGGAAGCCGTGGGAAGCGCGTGCTGACCGACTCGAGTACGCGCATGCCATCGAGCTTCGGCATCCGGAGATCGGTGATGAGCACGTCGATGTGGTGTTCATCGAGCGCACGCAAGACCGCTTCTCCGTCCGCCACGGTGTGGACTTCGTACCCATCATGCTGAAGCTGTGCCTTTAGGACGCGGCGCAAGTTGTCCTCGTCATCGGCAACGAGGATCTGTTTGGTTTCGGTCACGGGCCGAGTGTAGCTCCGGCCAGGCGTCGGCGCAGACTTAGCTGGCGGCGAGACGCAGTTTGGCGGCCTTCACTACAGTCGTCCGATTCTTGCGCGATCGCTCGTAATCCAGCACGGCGGTCGCCTGGGGCCCCGAGAGCCGTTGGAGGCGCCCGACCACGTCCTTGGCGGTCAACTGGTCGTAGTTGCGAATCGGAATGCGCCCACCCTTCTTGGTCGCGGCGCGTGCCTTGGTTGCGGCCTTCGCGGTTGGCTTGGCGGGTGCTTCGGTGGCCTCGTCGAGCTTCGCTTCCACGAGTTTTTGGGCATCGCCGAGAACCTCATGGGTGGCCTGCAGGACCTTCGACTGAAGCGCGGTCGGCTGCAGCGCCGCCTGGGCCTGCTCGGCGCGCTTCTCGAAGCCCTGGAACCGCGCGCTGAGCGCCGCCACATAGGCCTCGCGCGTCTTGATCGAGAGGTCTCGCCAGTCGACGGCCTCCGTGCGAAACGCCTGTCCGAGCGTGGTGACGGACTTCGCGACCGTCTCGACCAGGGTGGCCCCGGCTTCGCCCATCGCGTCTGCGAAGGTCACGCTGGCGACCCGGCTGTCGGCGAGGAAGGCTTCCCCTGCCTTCTGCGTTTGCTGGAAAAAGAGGACGCCCTGGCTCTGGAGCCGGGTGCTGCTTCGCGTGATTTGATCGGTGTATGACATGATTCTTTGGTCCTTCGTCAGGATGACGCAGCGCGTTATCCAGCTCGACGATAGCCATCAACGGACCGCTGTCAAATCGGGCCCACGCGGACGATGAACATTCGGACCAATTGCATTAGACTTTAGGGCTAGTGAGTGGGTTGATTCGAGCGCTGATCGTCGAGGACTCGAGTGCCATGCGGGGGCTCCTGACCGAAGTCCTTCGTGAGCGAAATTACGAAGTTGTGGCGGTCGAGTCTGCGGAAGAGGGCCTCGCGGCGCATCGGGCCGACGGCTTTCACCTCATGGTGGTCGACTGGACGCTCCCGGGCATGTCGGGTCTCGACCTGTGCCGTGAGGTGCGCGCGGCCGAGGGCGGGGAGTCGGTGGTGCTTCTCGTGGTCACGGGCCGTGATCGGTCGACGGACCTCGAAGCAGTCCTCGACGCGGGCGCGTCGGATTATCTCGCCAAGCCAGTCGATCCGCAGATCCTCGGCACACGACTCCTGATCGCCGAGCGAACCATCGCCGACAACGCACGCCGCGCGGCGGAGCGTAGCGACATGCAGTCCCGGCTCGTGCTGGCCGATCGAATGGCGTCGGTGGGGACCCTCGCGGCCGGCGTCGCCCATGAGCTCAACAATCCATTGATGTACGTTCTTTCCAACTTGCACCTGACGCGCGAAGAGCTTCAAGCCCCGCAGGATGGGTCATGGGTCGACCGCGCGACGCAACAGGTCGACGAAGCCATTCACGGTGCCATGAGAATGCAAAACGTGGTCCGAGACCTCAAAACGTTCTCGCGAGTCGACGACGATCAGCGTGGGAACGTCGACGTGCGTGGCGTGCTCGAGTCATCGATCAACATGTGCTGGAACCAGATTCGTCATCACGCGACACTGAACCGGCACTTCGAAGAAACGCCACTGGTCGAGGTCAATGAGTCTCGGCTCGGGCAGGTGCTCCTCAATTTGCTGATCAATGCGGCCCAAGCGATGCCGGAACAACCCGTCGACCGGAACGAGATCCGAATTCGTACTTACACCGACGCCGAAGGATGGGCGATCATCGAGGTGAGTGACAACGGCACGGGAATCGACCCCGAAACGCGCAGCCACATCTTCGATCCGTTCTTCACGACCAAGGGTGTGCGAGAAGGAACCGGGCTCGGTCTCTCGATCTGCCGCAACATCGTGGAAAGCGCAGGCGGTTCGATCGATGCCGAAAGCCAGGTGGGGCACGGTACGACGTTCCGCGTGAAGCTTCCGCCATCGACGCGTGCGGCCGTCTCGTTGGTCACCCAGATGCCGCCTGCGGTGCAGGCGGGTGCCGCGGCGCGTGTGATCGTCGTCGACGACGAGCCCCTGGTGGGCCGCTCGATTCGCCGTGCCCTTCGTCAGCACCACGTGGACGTCTTTCTGAGCGGGCGCGACGCGATCGACGCTCTCTGCGCGGACGCGCCTTGTGACGTCGTGTTCTGTGACCTCATGATGCCGGGCGTCAGCGGGATCGACGTGTTCGAGGAAGTCGCGAGGTGCCGACCTGAAGTGGCCGCCCGATTCGTGTTCATGACAGGCGGCGCATTCACGTCTCGTGCACGCGAGTTCCTCGAGAAGACACCGTTGGTCTGCCTCGAGAAGCCCTTCGAGCTCCATCAGATTCGGGATCTGGTCAGAGAGCGCGCCGAGGCAGCGGCCGGCTGAGATGCCGCGACACAGTTGCGGCCCTCGTCCTTCGCGTCGTAGAGGGCGGCGTCGGCGCGGGCGAGGAGATCCGCTCCTGTCTCGCCGGGACGACGCGACGCGACGCCAATGCTGATCGTGAGCCGGCCCTCGGGTTGCCCGGTGCCGCCCGGAAACTCGGTTTCTTCCACCAACACCCGAAGCTTTTCACCGACGACCAGCGCCGTGTCGGCATCGGTACGAGGAAGCAGGACCACGAACTCCTCCCCGCCAATGCGCGCGATCGTGTCGATTCGGCGAAGGTTGCGGGTCATCAGCCCGGCGAGTTTCCTGAGGGAGGCGTCGCCCGTGGGGTGACCGTGCCGGTCGTTGAGCGATTTGAAGTAGTCGATGTCGATCGCCAGAACGCTGACCTTCTGGCCGAAGCGCTCCGAGCGGTGGAGTTCGTCGTCGAGCCGGATTCGCAAGAGCCGGCGATTGCCGAGGCCGGTGAGATCGTCGTGCTGCGACCCGCGCCGTAGTTCGTCGAAGAGTTGGGTGTGCCGGATGGCGAGGCCGAGTTGGTCCGAGATCGCCGAGAGAAGACTCGTATCGAGTGTCGTGAAGGCGTTCGTCGTCGATCGGCTCACCGCGAGCACACCGGTTGTGGCGCTGTGGTGAACGACCGGGAGAATCGCGAGCGAACCGCTCGGATCGATCGGATCCCAGAGAACGCCCGGCGGCAGCGAGGTCAGATCCTCGATCACCGTCATCGTGCCGGCCTTCGCAACTTTGCCCAGAGGCTCTTCGTCGAACAGCACGATGCGCTCGAGGAGCTCGCCGGGCTTGTCGAAGCCATAGGCGGCGCGGAGCGTGAGACGCTCGGTCGTATGGTCCGCCAGAAACAGCATGCACTCGCGGAGCCCAAGCGCCTTGCCGAGTTGGTCGGTGATGTTGGAGAGCACCGAGTCGAGGTCTTGCTCCGACGCACTCGCGCGAACGATGTCGAAGAGCAGTGCGCGTTCGCGAAGCCGCTGCTCGAGCTCGGCCGTCTTTTCTCCGAGTGCGCGCTTGAGAATCAGCTCCTCGCGCGTGCTGCGAAGCTCTTGGCCTTGCTCGATCATGCGGACCTCGAGCGAGGTGAGATTGGCAAGCAGCCCGTTCACCGCACGGCCGATGTCGCCGATCTCGTCGCCGCCGAGATCGGGAAGGCGTCGCAAGCTCTTTTCCTGTGCGTGCTCGTCGAGTACGCGCACCATGTGTTCAATCCGGCGGCTCACCGCCAACCCGACGTAGAAGCGGGTCATGAGGCCTGCCGTTAACGTCGCGCCCAGCGTGATCCACACGAAGACGGGGCCACTTACGTCGATGCCGGCCCATCGCAAAGACACCCATCCCGCGCCCGAAAGAAGGAGCGACAGCGCCGCGGCCTGCAGGCCAGCACGAAGTGCGAGGCGGCGCCGCGAGGCTCTTGGCATCCCTTCACGCTACCGGGGACACGCGTTCAGTCAAGCACGAGGGTACGCGACTCGACCGAAATCCACACCCAGACCGACCTGGTGGTGGCGATGGGTGGAGTCGAACCACCGACCTAGCGCGTATGAAACGCCCGCTCTAACCGCCTGAGCTACATCGCCAGAGGGGCGCGAGTATAGGCGTGGCCGTCACCCGTGCAATGTGTACTTCTGTCGCCGAAAGTACGTGCTTGGCACTGGCGCTCGGTTGGTTTATGCGAGCACCGTGTCGAATCAACGGATCACGGCGCTTGCCGTCCTCGCGGTGTGCGTCATCGGCTGCCCCAAGGGCGTGTTCGCGCAATCGGGTTGGGGAGAACCCCTGAAGCCGCCCGCACCCAAGGAGGAACCGCCTCCCGCCCCGGTCCCTCCCCCCGCGGCCCCGACGGTCCCCGATCCCGCACCCCCACCACCGTCCAGCGCAGCGCCCAACCCCGAGTGGTCCGATGCGCCGCCGACCGAGTTTGAAGAGCGCTCCCCGCGGAACCCGGACTGGGTCGAGGAAGAGGAGGCGCCGCCGATCGGAAAGAAGCCGACGCGCGCGTCTTCGGTGTACGGCGTTCGGTACGCGGATCGGAGCCTGACGATGCCGCGTGGGATGATGCGTGGCACCGTCGATACGGTCATCGGCCGCCGCGTCGAAGAGAACATCGGGATGTTCGAGCCCTTCGGCCCCGTCGGGACGATCTCGACGATGAATCTCGGTGTGGCGATCTCGATCGCCGACGATCTCGAGATCGGTTTTTCCCGCTATCGCATGGGCAGCTATCCCCCGCGGTCGGTGTTCCCCGACCTCAGTTTCGGCCCGTCGGGACTCGTGTCGATGCTGTTCTCGCCCGACGTCGCATTTGGCGACATCCCCTTCTACGCGCGCTTTCAACCGCTCGACAACGGGGTTTCGCAGATCGCCATCGACGCGGTGGTCCGGATTCCAGCCCGCACCCAGGTTGGTTTTCAGATGGGCGTCCCGATGAGGTTCGTCGTGAAGGATCGCTTCGCGTTCGACACCGGCATCAACTTCAGTATCGACGACAACCCCAACGGCCCCTCGCTCTGGTCCCTCGGCATCCCGTTCAGCTTCGTGGCGAACGTCACCGACCGAATCTTCCTGAACGTCGATTCTGGAATTGAGTTCTTCGATCTCAGCGGCACGATCAACACCGCGACCTCGGGCCTGATCGATGGCCCGTTCGAGTTCATTCCGCTCGGGTTTGGTGGGGGATACACGTTCGATGCGGGAAGCTCGATGCTCGACCTCTTCGCGAGCTTCCGGTTCCCGACCCTCTACGGCTTCACCTCCAACGACTCGGAGGTGCAATCGGAAACGTGGGCCGTCACCATCGGCCTCAACATTCACAGCCCCGTGCTCTTCAAGAAGAGCGCTCGCTGATGATCTACACGCTCGGGGATCGCCAGGTACGCATCGCGGGCGACGCCTTCGTGGCCGAGTCCGCGGCTGTCATCGGCTCGGTGGTGCTCGAGAACAACGCGAGCGTATGGTTCAACGCCGTGGTCCGCGGAGACTCCGACGAGATCACGATCGGCCCCGACACCAACATTCAAGATGGCGCCATGCTGCACACCGACCCCGGCATCCCACTGACCCTCGGCCGCGGTGTGACGGTCGGCCATCACGCGGTCGTCCACGGCTGCCAGGTCGGCGACTACAGCCTGATCGGAATCAACGCGGTCGTCCTCAACCACGCCAAGATCGGCAACTACTGCATCATCGGAGCCAACGCGCTGGTTACCGAACACCAAGAGATCCCCGACTACTCCATGGTCCTCGGCACCCCGGGAAAAGTCGTCCGCACGATCGACGAAGCCGGCGCCGAAACCCTCCGCCGTAGCGCCGCCGGCTACGTCGCGCGTGCCGCCGAATACCGTGAGCACCTGCGCG
>JBATTM010000588.1:0-26398 GCA_049670545.1 Polyangiales bacterium | reverse complement strand
GTAGAAAAACCGCCAGTGGACGGGCTCGATGATCACCAAACGGTTGCGGTCGATGCCCGCTAGCGCCTTGCGGGCAAAGAGGTCCGCGTCCATGGGGCGGAGGCGCTCCCAAATCTCCATCACCTTCGCCTCGGCACCCTCACCCATGTTGAGCCGGCCATACTTACCCGCCGTGAGGATCGGCGTGCGGATCGCCCCTGGGCACAACACCGACACACGCACGCCGTGGACAGCCGCTTCGAGCCGCAACGCCTTGCTCAATCCCACGACGGCATACTTCGTGGTGGCGTAACTCGCCGCTTCCCCGCTCGGAACCAACCCCGCCATCGACGCGGTGTTGATGATGTGCCCAAACCCTTGTTCGCGCATGATCGGATAGATCGCGTGCACGCCATGCACCACGCCGCGCAGGTTGACATCGAATACGTCGTACCAATCGTCGAGGGAGTAGTGTGCCACGTCGCCGGCGACTCCGATGCCGGCATTGTTGAAGAGATAGTCGATGCTCCCGCGCTGTCGCATCTCGGTCGCAACGCGTTGGAACTGCGCGGCATCCCGGACGTCGAGTTCGACGACGCGCGCCGCCCCGCCGCCAGCGCGAATACCGCCCGCTACCTCTTCGGCGAGGTCTACTTGTCGATCCGCCAGCACGACCTCGACGCCACGGCCCGCAAGTTGCTGTGCAATCGCCGCGCCGATCCCCGAAGCACCACCCGTGACCAACGCCGCCGTCATGCCCGCACTCTAAACCCAGAAAAAGGGGTCAGTCCCCTTTTTCTGTCCGGAGTTTGCGAACGGCGGCGTCGAGGGCTCGGGAGACGCATGTTTGGTCGCGAATACGGGTCACGAGGGGCCAGGTCGCCCGCTCGCCCTCTAGGATGTGACGCTCGAGCTCCGCGTGAGAAATATTCGAGAACGCTCGAAGGAACGCTCCAGCACGAAAGCGGGGATAGATATCGATGTCGCCACTATATTCTTGCGCCACGAGCGAATGCGCACGGTCGAGGGGACGATACAATGGCGTGTCTTGCGTGACCGTGCGCGCGAGCTCGAGCTGATGCACCAGCTGGCCACGCAACCCTTTGACCGTGAGACCCGCAGCCCAAGGTACGATGCCGCGTTTGCCTTGTACGCTCAGGACCGGCGCGACATGGGGATTGACCTGACTCACGATGTAGTGATTGACGTTGTGTAGCCGGCTGAGCCTGCGCATCGGGAGGTCGCCCTTGACCGTCCCATCAACCCAACGTTCGGTTGACGCATAGGCCGACACTTCACCGTTGACGCGTCGACGCAGGGTCGCCGGCGCGAACACCCCAGGGATCGCCGCGGATGCAACGGCCGCACTGTTCATCAAGACGTCCGGAGTCGTGTAGTGGCACAGAACCCGAGGCTTCTGGCGTTGACGAGTGGGAGAAACACTGACGTTCACGGTACGCCCCGTTCGCGCCTGCGCTTCTTCGAACGTGTAGTCGCCGCAATTGTGGGCGACCACCTCCGCAAGACGCTCAGAATCATAAATCCCGCGCCCTTGGCTCAGTTGCGTCGGAGACAACGGTTTGATGGCGTCGGTTCGTATCTGCCTCGGATCGTCGAACAGCGCGCGGAGCTCCGCGTCGGTCCGGACACCGACGCCGCAGGCGATGATCGCACCCATCGATGCACCCGAAAGCACATCTGGAAGCAGGCCTCGTTCGAACAACGCTTTGACCACTCCCAGATGAAAGAAGCCCAAGGTGGCCCCTCCCGAGAGCATGAGCGCAGAACGGCCGAAAATGTGCCGCGCCCGACGGAACCCGGCCAAGGTGTACTCGCGAGACAGACCGGTGGCGCGTGGGTCAGCCAGATAGGCGATGCAGGAAAGCGCTTCTTCGTAAAACGCCGCGACGAGGTGCTTGGTGCCCAGCGGCGTCATTTCATACAGGTGCGGATCGGCGAGTTCGCCCAGGTGGCGATAGAGCGCGTCTTGCAACTCGCCGACCAGAGCGGAAGCTTCGCCAGCGACCCGGAGGCGAGTCAGCGCTTCCGTGTGGCGCCGCAGCAAGTCCGCATCATACACAGAAGAGGCTGGATCGTGCTGCCACCCTTCTGCGTCACGTCGCTGGGCAACGAGTTGCGTTTCCGCTCTCCACTCTTCGTAGCTGCGTGCGTCGGTCACCGGCCGGAGAGTAGCGCACCGAGCTCACGATGCGCAGGTTCGACGATACTACGACCAGTTTGGTAGTGCCGTAGCCAACTCACCAGTGTCGAGATCGAAGAAGAGCAAGGCCGGAATATTGGTCGTGAGGTAGTCGTCGAGCATGGTCTTGTGGTACGCCACACACACTCCATGACTGCACCGGTCGACATCGAGATCATCACGCATTCCGATCGCGTAGAGGCACTACTGGATCCCTATCGCATCACGATCGGGCGAGATTTCGACGGATACCGCGGCCACATCTACCGCGTACTCACCTATGCAATGCACTTCCTCGGCGGCGACCCCAGCGCGCGTCCCGTCATCGAGGCAGCGCTCGTCTATCACGACCTTGGCCTGTGGACGCATCACGAACTGGCCTATCTCGAGCCTTCAACCCAGCTCGCGCAACACGACAACGAGACCCACGGATGGGGGTTCGATTCAGAGCTCTTGCACGACCTCATCTACTGGCATCACAAGATCACTCCCTTCTCCGGACCTCACGCAGAGCTCGTGAACGCGGTACGCAAGGCAGACTGGATCGACGCCTCGGCCGGAACGATTCGAAAGGGGATGCCGAGGCCGTTCATTGGAAGGGTCACTCAAGCCATCCCCGCCGCCGGCTTCTACGATGCGCTCAAGCGGCTCGGTCCCGAGCTCACGGGAAGCGTCTGGAAATCTGTCGGACCCCTGCTGAAGGTGTACAAGTACTAGAAACGACACAGGTTTCTCCGAATTCATGCCATCGTCGCAGAGCGGTATTTGACTGACTTGTTCAGTCATTTATAACCGCCGCATGCCTCGTCCTCGTGATCCCGAGCGCTTTGGCCACCTCGTCGCGACCGCGGTCGAGGTGTTCATCGAGCGCGGCTACAGCCAGACTCAAGTCGGCCATATCGCCGAAGCCATGGGCGTCGCCAAGGGGACGATCTATCTCTACGTGGAAAGCAAGGAGGCGTTGTTCGACCTTGCCATCCGAGGCGCGCGAGGCGACCTCGAACCCCATGCCGCGCTTCCCGTTCCCACGCCGGAACCTGAAGCGACGCTTCGGTACGTCCGAGACGCGATCGCCGTCGACTTGCGCCTCCCGCGACTCGAGGCCGCACTGCAACAGCCGCGCACAGACGACCCGCGAAGCGAGCTGACCGAGATCGTGCGCGAACTCTACCAACTGGTGTCCCGACACCGGGTGGCGCTCAAACTCGTCGATCGCAGCGCGACTGAGTACCCCGACCTCGCGGCGATCTTCTTCGACATGGCGCGGCAGGCGATCCCGCAACTGCTACTTCAGTATCTCGAGTCCCGACTGCCCAAGGATCACGCCCTACCCCTACCTGCGCTCGCGCGCGGCATCGTCGAAATCGTCGCGTTCTGGGCGCTCCATCATCATTGGGATCCAGCGCCGACCCCCGTCTCTGAACGCGAGTCCGAAGACGCAGCGGTCCTGCTCGCGCTCGGAGCACTCGGCCCATGAAAGCATCGACATCCACCCAGAAGCACGCGCGGATCGCCTCATCTTCAGGAAGAGCCGCGCGAAACACGCACGATTGGACGATGGAGTCGCATGTGCTCCTTCACATCCGCCGCACCCACATGTCGCTTGGCTCGCTGTGGCCGACGTTTGAGAGGTATTCGTATGGACAACACCAACCCCACCCGGTGCACTAAAATGTCAGGTCATCGTTTGCTACGCCCACGGCCTATGCTTCAACTTATCTTTCGATCCACCTTCGCCGGTCTCGCTTGCAGCGCAATCTTCATCGTCGTGGGTTGCGGCAGCGGCGAATCTCCGGAGGCCGCGTCTGCGCGGTTGCTCGACACATCTCGCGCGGCATGTACCGCCGCCGCAGAGGCGAATCGGGGCGCATGCGCACTCGACTGCAGCCGTTTCCCCGACACGTCTCAGATCGACGCCTGTGAGAGCGATTGCGATGAAGTTCAATTGGCGACGGCAGAAGCATGCGCTGCCATAGATGACGGTTCGGCGCCGGATTGCGATTCGCCTACGGTGACTGAGTGTGCCGATGCGGCGGAAAGCTGCCGCGACGCGGCGTCGACTGCGTTCACAGATTGCAAGTCTACGTGCGGAAGCGACTCTCTGGAATTACGGTGTTCGATGTCGTGCTTCCGCTCCAACGCGGCGGCCGAAGCGGCCTGCGGGTTCTCTACTGCGCTGGTGGAAAGCGGCGATGTCGCGGTTCCGGCACTGCCGAGCGGTCGACCCGCGGACCTGTCCGTCCTGCTCGACGACGCAGAAATCGCCGTTGTGGAGGCCGCAGACGCGCGCGCGTCCGAGTTGCGGTCACGGGCCATCCGACTCGTGGTTGGCCAAGCCGATACGGAGGTGTCTGTCACCCAGCTGCAGCACGGATTCGAGTTCGGGTTCCCAATCGATTTTCGTGAGCTTCAAGACGAACCGGAAGACCTTGCCTTCTACGGTGAGATTGCTCGCGACCACACGACCGTCATGGTCGCTGAAACCGCGCTCAAGTGGCGCCAACTCGAGCCAGAGCCTGGGCAACTCGGGTTCGATCTAGGCGACTCGGAGCTCGCATGGGCCGATGAGAATGGATTCAAGGTGAAGATGCACACCCTGCTTTGGGGGAACGCTCCGCCATTCTCGACAGGCAGTGGCACGCCCGAATGGCTCCGCAATCAGTTCCCGAGCCGAGACCTTTCCGATCAAGAAGCCGAAGAGCTGCGAGGCCTCATTCGCTTCCAGGCGGAGGCCGTCGTCGAACGCTACCAGGGCCGGATCGACATCTACGACGTCACCAACGAAACCCTCAACCCGTTGACCGCGTGGTTCGAGGAACGCCTGGGCCAGAGCATCGTCGAAGACCTTTTTCGTTGGGTGCGGGCGATCGATCCGGGCGCCCAGTTGGTCCTCAACGAATGGATCAGCGAGGTGTTCACGGGTTTCGAGGAACAGGGTGCGGCCACCGCGGCCATCGTTCGCGATCGCGCACTCGACCTGATCGCCAAGGGCGTGCCGATCGATGCGATCGGGCAGCAGGCCCATTTTGCGCCAGTGCTTCTATTCACGAGCGGCGCCGACCTCGAAGATCCGGATCTCGGGGAGCCGACCCGAGTCGACGACTACGCGGCCGCGCTCGATACCCTGGCCGAGGCCGGCCTTCCGATTCACATCACCGAGACCACGTTCAACGTCCCAGGCGAACCGGAGGAGCGAGCGGCACACGCCGAAGCGATGATGCGTGTGTGGTGGGGTCACGAGTCGGTCGAACAGATCGTGTTCTGGAGCCTTTGGAACAAGGTGGCGGCCCGAAACCAATTGCAGCATGGGATCTTCGACGACACGACCGACGGAACACTCACGCGGCACGGGGAGGCGATTCTGTCCCTCCTGAACGACCGGTGGCGTACGGATGAAGTCGTGACAACCGACGACGGTGGCGCCCTCGAGCTTCGCGCCACGCTCGGCGAATACGTGGCACAATGGGAAGTCGACGGGGAGCCGCAGCATGCGAGGTTTCGAGTTGAGCAGGGCCCGGGGCCACTGACCATCGTTCTCGTCCGCAACTGAGTACGGTCTGCGCCGCATTCGTGCCGCTCGGAGGCCATAGGACGCCACCAGCCGAGCCGTATTCGAGGTGCCGGTGTCCCCATGCGACAAGTAGCCCCGAAACGTAGCGGCATGTCCTCGAATTTTTGGCAATAATGGATCTGTGCGCATTGCAGGGGGGGGAAGCGAGGCACCTGCGCTCGCGACCCGTGAATCACATACGCCGCAAATCGGGGACGTCCTAGATTCGCGATACCAAATCACCGGGGTTCTGGGCTCCGGCGGAATGGGATGTGTGTACCTCGCGCTGCACGTCGCGATCCAGCGACCACTCGCGCTCAAGCTGCTGCACCCAGAAGTCGGTGAGGTTGAGGAGATCACGAAGCGCTTCGAAAGAGAAGCGTTCGCCATCGGCCGCATGGACCACCCCAACTGCGTCAAGGTTTCTGACTTCGGGAGGTTCAGCGACGGCACATTCTACATGGTGCTCGAGCTCCTGGACGGCGTGTTGCTCTTTGATCTGCTCGATCAGGAACGACGTGTGGGTTGGAAGCGCGCGTTGCACATCGGACGCCACGTCTTGAGTGCGCTCGACTCTGCGCACGAAGCGGGGATCGTGCACCGAGACATCAAGCCCGAGAACATCATCCTGGTGAAGCACGACGACGACAACGACTTCGCCAAGATCCTCGACTTCGGCATCGCGAAGCTGATGCATGAAGAAGTGCAGCCCGAGGGCGATACGTTGCTGCTTACCAACGACGCCAAGCTGACACAGTTGGGGGCCACGATCGGGACACCCACCTATATCGCGCCGGAACAAGCCTATGGCCTCGCGATCGATGGAAGAGCGGACCTCTACTCGCTGTCGGTCATGCTGTACGAGATGATCGCGGGTGCCCCTCCGTTCGACGCAGACGAGGTTGGCGCGCTGCTTCGCATGCACGTTTCGGCGCCCGTCCCGAGCTTCGAGGAAGTCGTACCCGAGCTCGACGTCCCTGCGGAGGTTGAAAGACTCATTCTCGATGGGCTCGAGAAGAAGGCCGACGACCGCATCGGCAACGCGAAGGAATACCTGGCTCGGATCGACGAGATCCTCTCGCGCGAGTCTCTCGGCGCGCCGATGGCCTCGGGTCCGCGCGCGATCACGGCGATTGGCGGAGACCCCTCGCTCGACGAATTGCTGCCGCCCATGCCGGCGGGTTCCACGAAGCGAAAGTGGCCCAAGAAAGTCCCCGCGGGAGCACTTCTCTTCATCGTGGTCCTGGTACTGGGGACACTGGCGTTTCGCGGTCTCGAGCCCCAGGGGCCCTCGCAAGACGAGCCGTACGCAGTGATGAGCGTCGGGCATGAACAAGTGAGCAAACATCTCCCGATGAACGCTCTGATCGCATACGAGAAATCGGTCTCGCTCGATCCTGCGTTGGCTAGGAACAAGCTGATGCGCGCGAACGTCGAAAGCATGCTCGAGCGCAAGTCACCCCCGGTGGTCGTCGACGCCGCGCTCGATCTCCTCGGAACTCTGGTGTCCGTCGCGAACGACAAGACTGCAGCGGTGCAGCTCGTAGAAATGGCGTCGTCATCAAAGGACATGCGGCGCCGTCAAAAGGCGGCCGCCGTCGCGCATGATGTGGGTCTCAGCGCCGAGATCGACCACCTTGCGTCGTACATCCTCGACCTCGAGCAAGGCGAGACGTGCGAACTTCGCAAAGAGGCGGTTGGCAAACTGCGCGCGCTAGGAGACAAACGCGCGATCCCAGCCCTGCGTGCGGCCAGAACCCGCCCGCGAGGGGGGCTCGGTCGGAAGCGCGTCAACACGAATGCTTGTCTGCGAGCAAGCGCAAGCGAATCCGCGCGATACCTGCAGCGGCTTTAGTCCTCGGGTAGTACCCGTGAGGCCAGAACGTCTCGGCTCGAGGGACGTGCCGCTTCGGGCTTCGACTCACGCGCCCTGAAGGAGGCTCGCCCCCGGAACACAGGAGCTCCTCGCAAGCTGGTGGAGCTTTCGCGCGGTCGCTGGGGCGATATCGAGGGCCTTCCGGAGCTGACAGAGCGCGTCGACTTCAAGCGGGTCTTCGTGACCGTCTACGTTGGCAATCCATGCAGCTGTCAGGAACATCAGGTGCCGGGCATTCTCGCTGAGTAGCGTGGTGTCGTTCATGGCAGGCCTGCCTTTCTTTTCACTTTCAATCTGCAGGAGTCGCGACGCGTTGACAATATAGATAAAAGATGCCTTTCATGTAGATAATATCTACGTAAGGGGGCGGGATGGCGACCTGGCTAAACTATCATCATTTCATGTACTTCTGGCTCACCGTGCGCGAGGGGGGAATTCAGGCTGCGAGTCGAAGACTGCGCCTGGCGCACCCGACGGTCAGTGTCCAACTCAAGCGATTCGAGGAATCGCTCGGCACCCCGCTGTTCGATCGGAGTCGACGGAAGCTGCAACTCACCGAGTCCGGCAAGCTTGCCTACCGCTACGCCGAGGAAATCTTCTCATTGGGCCAAGAGTTCCTCGAGGCCCTGGAGGGGCAACCCGCAGGTCGACCGATTCGATTGTCGGTGGGCACGAGCGACGTCATGCCAAAGCTGATCGTCCGAAGCCTGCTCGACCCCGCGCTTCGCCTGGAGACCCCAGTTCGCCTCACATGCACAGAAGACCGCTTTGACCGTTTGCTCGGGGCACTCGCGACGCACCAACTCGATGTCGTGCTCGCAGACACACCCTGCCCACCCGGAAGCGGTGTGAAGGCCTTCAACCATCTCTTGGGCGAGTGCGGCGTGACGTTCTTTGCTGCACCAAAGTTGGCCGCAAAGTACCGGAAAGGATTTCCGGAATCTCTGGACGGCGCACCGTTCCTTCGCCCCGCCGGCGACACCGCGCTTGGGCGAGGCGTGACGCAGTGGTGTGAGAGTCATGGATTGCGGCCACAGGTCGTCGCCGAGTTCGATGACAGCGCACTGATGAAGGCGTTCGGTCAGAACGGGCTTGGAATCTTCCCGCTTCCATCGGTGACCGAGGAAGACGTGACGCGGCAGTATGGCGCGAAGATCCTTGGGCGAACAGAGGAGATTCGCGCCCGTTTCTTCGCGATCTCCCCGGAACGCCGGCTCAAGAACCCAGCGGTGGTCGCGATCTGCGAAGCTGCGCGCGAAGAGCTCTTCTCGTAACACGCTTGCACGAGGACGCGGTCAGAACGCCACTCCGCTCAAGAGCAGAGTGTGACTATGGGTGATCACGATAGGGGCGCCCGCTGAATCACGGGTGACCGGCCAGTCGAACCGCGAGTCGTTCCGCATCGACTCGGTATTGGAGAAATGTAGCAAAGTGAGTGCAGGTTGGGCCTTGCGAGCCGCAGGAGGCGTCGCGGCTGCTGCGAAAGAGGTGGCCACAGGGCCCGAGGGCCCCGTGACCGAGGAGAACGGTCGCAAGAAGTGCCGGTGGATTGACGGACCGGGCTCCGTCGGGTCGCTCGCGAGCAACCGAACCCCGTAGTCATCCGACGTATCGAGGGATGCCAGTTCGGGTATGGAATCGACGTCCGCGCCCACCCCGCTAGTCATAGCGGTTTGCAAGAAGACTGCGGCGGCCACGGTGACCAATGCGAGCATTCGACGCGCAAATTCCGTGTTCATCATGGTCGGGCTCCCTTTCTTGATGACCGAAGTATCCGTCGAATTCGCAATGTTGACTATCTAGATAATGTTCGCGTTTTATGTAGATCTGATCTACATGTTTGAGGGAACGAGGAACCACGTATACATCAGGCCGGGCGTTTGATACCTAGTGCCCGGAGCCAGCCAGAGGCGTGGTGAACGGATGGGACAAGCGATGCGGAAGTGGCGATGCATCATCTGCAATCACATCTACGACGAAGCCGAAGGCGACCCGAGTAGCGGGATCGCCCCGGGAACGAAGATGGAGGATGTACCCGAAGACTGGTGCTGCCCCGACTGTGGTGCCGAGAAGGCCGACTTCGTTCTGATCGAAGACTAACGTGGTTTTCGCCGCTGGATCTATTGGAGGGCGACCGGTAACCTCGCGGTATCAGGTTGGAGGCAGAGGTGGCGGACCACCCGATGGACGAGATTCCGGTGCGGAGACTTCGTTTCAAGTTGGACGGAGAAGGCGCCGCGGAGAGCCACCCTCCGATCTGGAGTCGAAGCTCCCCAGACTTCGCGATGTTCATCAATGCGCTCGGCATTCACGTGCCGTACTTCGAGCGTTTCCTCGTGGAAGTGATGCGCAGATATCGCGGGGAACTACAAGATCCCAAGCTGGCGGAGGACGTGCACGCGATCATGGGCCAAGAGGCGTTTCACGCGTTCAACTTCGTGGGCTGGACGAAGGCGATGGCGCACCACTACCCGGGGCTCACGAAGCTCGACGACGAAGCGCGTGTGTACTTCGAGGACGCGCTGGCGTCCCGCGACAAGAAGTTCCAGATCGGATTCACCGCGGGGTACGAGACGTTCACCTTTCTCGCTGGGATGATCATCCTCGACCGCTACGAGGAGTTCATGGCCGATGCCGATCCGAAGATTCGGGCGCTGTGGGTCTGGCATCAGGTGGAAGAGGTAGAACACGGGGCGGTGGCGTTCGACTTCTACAAAGCCTTCTACGCGAAGCACGAATGGTACCGGCGGTGGATGGTCATCTATGCCTTCGGGCACATCCTCGGCCAAACGTTCAGGGCCTATGCCGAGATGGTCCGTGGTGAGAGATTCTATCGACGGCCCCTGCGTGCGCTTCGTGCATGGAAGTTCTTCGTATCGTTCGGGTGGGACTTGGCGTACGCGGCGTTCCCCGTACTCGCCCGCAAGTACCACCCCCGCGATCACCCGAAGTGCAACGCAGAGCAAAACCGTGTCGCCGTCGCCTGGCGTGCGCACGTCGCTCAGGGGGCCGACCCACTCATCCTCACCGATGGTGACGTGAACCAGATGCTGGAGCGCGCGTAGCGCCAACGCTCGAAAGGAAGATCGCGATGAACGCCGACCTCTCGACGCAAGGGGCTGAACAACTACAACACAAGGTCATCGGGCACGGAATGCTCGTTTTGATGGTCGGCCTGATCGCCGGCGTCATGCTGACCTTCTCGCTGCTCGGCGCGGTGGCGCTATGGCCGTTGCCCACTTGGGAAATGGCGATCCCCGGATCGACGCGCGGTTGGGTGTCTGCACACGTCGGGGGCGTCCTCAACGGCGTGATGATTCCGGCCCTCGCGTTGCTGATCACCAAACTCGGTCTCGAGGGAAAGAAGGCCTTCTGGGTCGGATGGGGCCTCATCACCATCGGCTGGGGCAACACGCTTTTCTACTGGGCAGCGAACTTCTCCGACAATCGTGGGTTGTCACCGGCAGCCACTTCCATGGGTAGTGGAGGCGTGTGGGCTGCGTTGGCATACATCGGCGGCGTGGTTGGGATGGTGTTCGCGTTCGTGGTGGTTTGGATTCTTGCCCGGGCCGCCTTCGAGAAAGCGCGCGGGTAGTCTCGATCACCCGGCTACCAGTGAATGCCGTGCAGAATGTGTGCGAACGCGACTGCTTCGGGGCCCGGCGGCTTGTGGGCTTCACCGTCGCCGCGACGGGGTGAATCGGGAAACAGGCGGTACCCGGTATTGAGAACGCGATCGATGATCTTCGGCGCAACGGCGTAGCTCACCTCGCCGAACACCCCCAGACGCGTGGCGACGCGCTTCTTTCGGTGAATGATACCGTCTATGATCATGTCGACCGCCTCGTCGGGCGAGCGCGTCGGGAACGCGTCGTAGATCTTCGTTGGCGCGATCATCGGCGTACGCACGAGCGGCATGTAGACCGTGGTGATGCAGATTCCGTCCGCCACCACCTCGCTCGCAATCGATCGACTGAACGCATCGAGCGCCGCCTTGCTCGCCACGTACGCGCTGAACCTGGGCGCATTGGTCTGGACGCCGATGCTCGAGATGTTGATGATCTGACCATCCTTGCGTTCTCGCATGACCGGCAAGAAGCCGAGGATCAGCTTGAGCGACCCGAAGTAGTTGATCGCCATGGTGCGCTCGAAATCGTGATACCGATCATACGAGTGCGAAACACCACGTCGTATCGACCGACCGGCATTGTTGACCAACAAGTCCACGTGGCCGTGCTCGGCCAGCACCTCGCGGACGAGTCGATCGGCGTCGTCGGGGCTCGACAAGTCACAGGTGTGGACGAGCGATTCACCGCCGCGCGCGTCGATCAGCTGCTGCACTTCCTCGAGGTTCTCTCGCGACCGCGCTACTAGCAGGACTTTCGCGCCCGCGTCCGCGAGGCGAATCGCAAGCGCCTTACCGATACCACTCGAGGCGCCGGTCACGAGGGCAACCTTGTTCATGATCTGACCTTGTAGCGTGAGATCTCGAAAAAGATCAGGGTCCATCCGACGTTCCCAGTAGTCCCAAATTTTCCAGGCGTACTCCTCGAGGGGAGGACACCGAACGTCGGTGTGCGCGAGGGCTGCTTCGGTATCACGCGTGTCGAACGACGAGCGCCAGTTGACGTACGGCAGCACGGCCTCCGGGATGCCGAGCTCGCCGAGGAACTCACGGCGCGCGGTTTTTACGGCGGGCATCGCGCCGACGAGAGCCGTCAGACCCGGTGGAACGAGTTTGAGGACGCGAGGGTCGATGCGTGCATCGAAGCGAGGGGCGTGCGCCGCTTCACAGATGAGATTGACGGCATCGCCGAATGTCTTCGGCTTCGGGTCGGTCAGATGAAACGTGTTGCCAGGCAGGTGATCGGCGTGCGCGATCGCGTCCATCGCACGAGCGACGTAGTCGACGGGCACGATGTGAAGCTCCGAGCCTTCAAACCCGACCAGCGGAACCCAACTTGGAAGCAGTCGCCTCAGACGTTGAATCGTCTTGAAGGCGAAGTAGATGCCATCGATCTTGTCGGCCTCCCCGTCGACGGATGAGCCGACCACGGCGCCCGGGCGGTAGATGCGGTACTCCGTCTGGCACTCTTCGCGGACGACTTTTTCTGCGAGAAACTTGGTCCGAAAGTACGCGCTCTTATGCTTTTGCCCCTCGTCGAACATGTCCTCGCGAAAGAAACCCTTGTAGTCACCTGCGACGGCGGTGGAGCTTGCATAGTGCAAGATCGCCTCGAGCTCTTCGGCGAGGCGACAGGCATTGCGCGTGCCGTGGACGTTGGCGGCTTCGCTCTCCTCCATCCCCGCCGTCATGTCGTAGAGGGCGGCGAGGTGAAACACGTGGGCGACTTGGGTCCGGAGCGACCGGATCGTGTCTGAGGAAAGCCCGCAGTGGGGCGATCCAATATCCCCCGCAAGGACCTGGATTCGCGCGCGCGCGGTCGGCCAACGCTCGTCGACCAACGCTCGAAAATCTGGCACCGAGGAGGACCGCACGAGGCAATGGATCGGTTGCTCACGAAGTACGAGCGCATCGAGCAGATGCTTGCCGATGAAGCCACTGGCTCCGGTTACGAGATACATGACGCCTCCACGCGCTGGCCGCCGGCGACGATATCCACGATTCACCCCGAATGGCAATGAGAACCCGCGTCCGCGACCAAACATTGCAGGCGCGCATTTTGCGCCTCAGTTGGCGACTCTCGGAAGCACCGTCGCGGGCATCTTTCGCTCGACGAAGTCCGCGATCGTCTTTCGTGCAGCCGCTCCAGCATCGTCGTCCGCCGTATCCCGAAACATCGCAACGACGCGCGCCTCTTTCTGCGCGTCCGTAAGGAGTGAATCCTCGGAGATCCGCAGCAATCGGCCGCGAAGCTTCTGGAGCGCGATGCGATTCTGCTTGGTTCGCCAGCGCTCGAACAGTTCTTTTCGGAACTCTTCGGTACCTTCGAGGAACCAGTTCTTCTCCACTCGGTACGGGTCCTCCCCACGCTTGCGCATCATATGGTCCGTGATGTCGAAGTTGAGCGTCATCCCTTGGCGATACCCATCATCGAACGTCACGGAGCCATCGCGCTCAACGATCGCCTTGAAACTGCGCCCCTTGTACCGATACGTCCCGTCGCTGTGAGGTCGCAAGCTGGGGGGTTCGCGCGTCGAGAGATATCGCTTCCGACCCACCCCTTCGAACGGGTCTACGCGGGCCGTCGTGGCATCACCCTGCCCCGCTTCTCGGCTCGGCAAAGGCTCTTGGGAGACGACGAACGCACGCGCCGCATTCGTGGGGTCGAGCGTCGGGTTCGACACGACCACTGGGTCACGGGGAGCAATGATCTCGACGGCGTTCGGGCGATCGGCGCGACGTATCGAACGGGAGCGCCGTCGGTTGGTTCGTCGGCTCGCGGTCTTGGGGGTCGGCGTCTCGTGGTCAACTTTCGGAGCGGACGACGACACGGTCGTCGCGGGCGGCTCTGGAGGGACCACGGTGAAGGTCACGTCAATCGCGCGCAGTCGGGGAGGCGTAGTCGAGCTCGGGAGAGTCGCGACGAGCGACAGCACGGAGCCATGGACGAGAACGGAGGCGGCGACAACCAGGAGCCATCGCCCCGGTGTCTCTTCGCGTCGTGCTCGATGCGGGGGTTCCACGGAATCACGGGACCGTATCATCGGGGCGACTGCGGGCAACTGGCGCGGCAACGAACCTGGCGATCGCATACGGCGAAAAGGTCGCCCAAGGGCCTTCCCTGGATGTACCCTCGACGCGATGGGCGGGATGCGTTGGGGACTGGTTCTTGCGCTCTTGCTTCACGCAAGCCCCGTCCGCGCGCAGAACAGCGAGGACGTTTTGGCTGGTTCGGATGTCGCACTGACCGGGGGAGCGGTCGTCGCGAACGTGCAGACGGGCGGGGCCATGTGGTTCAACCCGGCGGGCGTTGCCCGGGTCGACAGCCGGTCGTTGGGCCTGACCGGCGCCGTGCTCTCCTACAGCGTCATCAAAGCCCCTGGCGCACTATCATTGTCCAGCGGCGAGCAGAGCGCCGGCGACTTCTCATCAGTGGAGGCGATCCCAAGAGCGCTGACGTTCGTGGCGTCTCCACGCCCACAGCTCCGATGGGGCCTCGGGTTCTTCTTCACACGAGTCGTCGAGCGATTCACGCAAGACTCGGTGTCCTCTAGTGCAGGCGCGGAACCGCCCGCGGAGTTCTTCGCCAGTGTGAACCAGACACGGCGGTTCTATCACGTGAGCTCCGCGGTTGCCTGGAAGCAGAGCGAAAAGCTTCTGGTTGGTGGCGGGCTCGACCTCGTCCTCGCTTCGCAACGCTTCAACCAGTTCTTCTCCGGTTCCTATGACGGGGGAGCGGGCGGCGCGACGTCTTTTGGCCTAGCCGAGAACATCTCTGGCGGCGGGATTCAGATCAAAGGGGGGGTGCAGTGGGCCCCGATTGAGGAGATCCGTGTCGGATTCATGGTGTCGACTCCGAGCTACCTGGCGTTCCTCAGCCAACAGGAGACGTCGACTCGTACCATCGCGCCGCCTGGGGGACCTCCCGACTTCGAGGGCACGCAGATCAAGGACACGCGCGGCGCATGGGCCGGGGTCGAGGCCGGCCTCACAAGACTTGGCGTGGCATGGCTCCAGCGTTGGGGGTGGGTGGAAGCCGACCTCATCATTCGGTTCCCTCTCGAGACGCCTGCGCTCGACCTGGACTGGAAGGTGACACCAAATACGAAGGTTGGCGCCATTCTCCGTGTTTCCGAGCGACTCAAGCTCGGCCTAGGCTTCGCGACCGACTTCAGCGCGATTCGCAGCCTTCAGGTGTTCGGAGCCAGCGAGGTCGACCTCTACACGATGACGGTGGGAGTCGACTTCTCCAACAGGGCAGCCCCACCCGAAGCTGGCGAGAAGGGCTTCTATCTGGCGCTGGCCATCGCGGCCCAGTACTCGATCGGGCGCGGGAACCTGGTCGGCGCGGTGCTTCCGAACACGTTTGATCCACCGCTGATCGAGACCAACATCGTGCCGATCAGGGTCAATACGATCGCAGTCAACGTGGCGGTGAAGGCGGCCTTCTAAGGCCGCGCTACCCGGCTTCGGCTTGAACGCCTGCAAGAGTATGGGCTGCTGCGGGAACCGAGCCGCCTTCACTCTCGATCGCTTCGATGCACCACGCGGCTGCGTCCGCGACCGTGCTGAACGCCTTGTTCGGTACAGGCTGCGCTGACATCCACCGGAGCGCGGTGTACGCACCACGGACGACTGCGCTTTGAAAGACGATCGAGCACGCGACACCTTTGCGAGCACTGACGGCCTGACGACTATCTTCGTAGAGCTTGAGCGCGCGGCGCACTTCAGGTCCGGGCGCGCTCCGCACGGTGGAGCAATCGACGATGAAGGCGTGTCGATCTTCTACGGCGAAGACCTGATCACATGCGCGATGTAAGATCTCGACGTCTGACAGGAGCAGCTCATTGTCGATCGTCACCAAGACGATCGGCCACAGGTCGACGCTGACACGAAGGTTCGCATCGGGCGGAGGCGGATCGATGAGTGGCGGCCCATGCACACTTACAACATATCGGATGCCGACCCCGAGCCCCAAGTCGAGCCGGAACTCGTTCTAAGGCCTTGATATCTTCCTGTTTTCGCAGTGCGTTTGAACGACACCGCCGATTGGGCGATTGACTGCACGGGAGGCCTGGCGAACAACATCGAACTCGCGCGTGTTGTTTCTTCAGGAGTCATCATGGTGGTTCGTTCCGGGTCGAGTCGAGTCTGGGTGGGTGTCTTGGGTCTGGCACTGTGTGTGTCGCTTGGGCTCGGCGCCGGGTGCAGCGACGACGGTGGCAGCGTGCCGGTCGACCCACCAGCGGACGTCACGCTTGAAGGGCCAATCACCGAACCCGGAATGCCGTTCGTCGCCGGGACGCGAGAGCTCGACCTCGAGGACGCTGGCTTTCGCGAGTCGGAGTACTTCGTCTCCGGAACCGCGGTGTCATATACGAACATCGGATCTCTGCCCGAAGACGGGCGATGGCGCGTCGAGCCTGCCGAGACCGCGGAGTACAAGACGCGGATCCTGGTGTACCAGCCCATCGATTCGAACGCCTTCAGCGGAACCGTCATTCTCGAGTGGCTCAACGTCAGCGGGGGCCTCGACGCAGCGCCAGATTGGAACGCGATTCACACCGAGGCGTTTCGCGAGGGACACGTGTGGGTTGGAGTCTCCGCGCAGCGCGTGGGCGTCGAGGGAAGTTCGGGCGGGATCAACCTGGGCCTCAAGATCGTGAACCCAGACCGCTACGGATCGCTGTCGCATCCGGGCGACAGCTTTTCGTATGAGATCTTCGCGCAGGTGGCGCGGGCGGTCCGCAGCCCCGTCGACCTCGATCCCCTCGATGGACTGGTCGCCGAGCAGGTGATCGCGATGGGGGAGTCGCAATCGGCCGGGAGGCTCCTCTCGTACGTCAACGCGTTGGCAACGCGGTACGAGGTCTTTGACGGGTATTTGATTCACAGTCGCGGCGGTGGAAGCCCACCCCTTTCTCAGAGCCCGCAAGCCGAGATCAACACGCCGGAGATCGTCCACGTGCGCGACGATCTCGACGAGCCGACACTCCTCTTTCAAACGGAGACCGACCTGATCAGCCTCGGGGCCCTGCCGGATCGCCAAGACGACTCGGAGATGTTCCGACAATGGGAAGTTGCCGGAACGGCACACAACGACACTTACACGCTCGTCGTCAGCAACAGTGACCTCGGGGACGACCCTTCCGTGGCGGATGTCGTGGAAATCGTGAACCCGGCGCCAGGGTTCACGTGCGAGTTCCCGATCAACTCGGGCCCTCAACACTGGGTGCTCAAGGCAGGGCTCCGCGGCTTGATCGAGTGGGTCGCCGACGGAAACGCGCTGCCAACCTCCCCTCGCTTGATCGTGAACGAGACGGCGGACGGTTACCAGCTCGACGCAGTGGGCAATGCGCTTGGGGGCATTCGAACATCGTACGTCGACGCGCCGGTGGCGGTTCTGTCAGGGCTCGGCCAACCCGGTGATTCGTTCTGTCGAATCTGGGGTACGACCCGGTTGCTCGACCCGGCTGAACTCGCGGAACTCTACCCCACCGCGGCATCGTACATCGACGCAGTCACGGAATCGACCGACGCCGCGGTAGACGCCGGTTTCATCCTACCCGCGGACGCATCCCTCATCATCTCCGCCGCAGAGGCGTCCGGCATCGGCGAGTAGCTCGGTTTCCCCGCGTCAAGTGGCACAACCAAAGGCCGATCCGTGCTACCAATGCCGGCACGGAACGAGCTTCTGCCGAAGGACGTCGATTGAACTTGATTCACCAAATTCGCGGGTACGTGATCCCGAGCCTCGTGCTTCTCACGCTGGGCACTGTGGCCCTAGGCGCTTGGGTGGCGCCGGGATTCTACGCCGCCCTGGTCGCGTTCGTGCCGCTGCTGCTTCTGGCGTTCTACGACCTCGTGCAAACCAAGCACAGTATCGCCCGAAACTATCCCGTCCTTGGACGACTGCGGTTTCTGCTGGAGGGTGCGGGCCCGGAGATGCGCCAGTATTTCGTCGAGAGCAACACCAGCGGACGCCCCTTTAGCCGCGACTCGCGCTCCTTGATGTATGAGCGTGCGAAAGACATCGAAGGCCTCAAACCGTTTGGCACCGAGCTGGACGTCTATGAGCCGGGCTACGGCTATCTCGCTCAGTCGATCGCCGTCACGAAGCCGCCCGAAGACCCAGCCCGCAGCCTTCGCGTTGAAGTGGGAGGGCCAGCATGTACGCAACCCTATTCCGCGTCCCTCATCAACGTGTCCGCCATGAGCTTCGGCGCCCTCAGCGCGAACGCGATTCGTGCGATCAACACAGGCGCGCAGCTGGGTGGATTCGCGCACAACACGGGCGAGGGCGGGTTCAGTCGCTATCACCGCGAGCCTGGTGGTGACGTGATTTGGCAGGTGGGCACCGGCTACTTCGGGTGTCGTGCAACCGACGGCACCTTCGATGTCGAGAAGTTCGCCGACACCTCGCAGCATCCGAACATCAAGATGATCGAGCTCAAGATCTCGCAGGGGGCGAAGCCTGGCCATGGGGGGATTCTTCCGGGCGCCAAAGTCACGCAAGAAATCGCCGATGCCCGAGGTGTACCGGCGGGACAGGAATGCTTTTCACCGCCGTGGCACTCCGCCTTTTCAACACCGCTCGGACTCTGCGAGTTCATCGCCACCATGCGGGAGCGATCAGGCGGCAAGCCGATCGGCTTCAAATTGTGTGTCGGGAGGCCACTCGAGTTCATGGCGATCTGCAAGGCCATGATCGAGACCGGAATCACGCCTGACTTCGTAACCATCGATGGAGGCGAAGGCGGAACGGGGGCAGCGCCGATCGAGTTTTCGGACCGACTCGGCATGCCGCTCCGCGAAGGCTTGTTGATCGCGCAGAACACACTGGTCGGGGCGAACCTACGCGACAAGATCAGGGTCGCCGCGAGCGGCAAACTGATCTCGAGTTACGACCTCGCAGCGGCGATGGCCTTCGGTGCAAACTGGTGCAACGTCGCTCGCGGCTTCATGTTCTCGGTAGGCTGCATTCAAGCCCAGAGTTGTCATACCAACCAATGCCCCGTTGGGGTGGCGACCCAAGATCCGGGGCTTCAGCGGGCGCTCGTCGTCAAAGCGAAGGCGCCGCGGGCGTACCACTTCCACCGCAACACGATGCGCGGGCTCGCGGAGATGACGGCGGCTTGTGGGCTTCAGCACCCAAACGAGTTCACGCCGGACCTCCTGTTCGAGCGCGTGAGCCCGCACGACGTGCGAAGGCTGGACGAACTCTACAACTTCGTCCAGCCCGAAGCCCTGCTCCACAAGTCCGCGGCACCTCGGTTGCAGCTCGCTTGGGACGTCGCTCGGGCCGACCGCTTTCACTGAAACCGCCGCCAACATTGCCAAGCTCGCCCAAAAGGCCAATGGTTGTCGAGATTCGCCTGTTGCTGGACAACCCAGGAGGGCCTGCTACCGTCGCGCTCATCGCCCCTCTTGGGCGAGGTAGCTCACCGTGGGTTACCAGCACGCTGCCGCCTGTTCCTATCAGACCCGCACCGTGACACGAAACAACGGCTAGGGATTCGTAGAAGACAGAAGCAAGCAAGCGCAACGCAGATGGGCGGGACAGTCCCGTCGTCCGGTAGCGTGTGATTCAGGAAAAGAGAAACGAACATGAGCAAGAAACTATTCGTAGGTGGCCTCAGCTGGAATACCGACAGCAGCCAACTCCAAGAAGCATTCGAGGCATGCGGCGCGGTCGCCGAAGCCAAGGTGATCACAGACCGTGAGAGCGGTCGCTCGCGCGGCTTCGGCTTCGTGACGTACGAGGACGAGCAGAGCGCACAGCGCGCTGTCGAAGAGCTCAACGGATCGACGCTTGATGGCAGGACGATCCGGGTCGACGCGGCGAATGACCGTCCGCGCAACGACCGACGCGACAATCGTTGGTGAGCACCACTTGAGTCATTTTGCATCTCTCGGCGTCGGGACCACTTTGTGTCGCGCGCTGAAGGACGTGGGCTACGAACAGCCCACACCCATTCAAGCCCAGGCCATCCCCTCGTTGTTAGAGGGGATGGACCTGCTTGGTGTCGCACAGACAGGGACCGGCAAGACCGCGGCGTTCGCGCTGCCGCTGCTCCAACGACTGAGCGATGAGAACAAGCGCGCCAAACCCCGGCGACCGCGGGCGCTCATCCTGGCGCCGACGCGAGAGCTCGCGTTACAAATCTACGAAGAACTCGAGGCGTTCGGGAAGTACACCGATCTTCGCCAAACGTACATCTTCGGTGGGGTCAACCAGAAGCCTCAGGTCCGAGCGCTCGCGCAGGGCTTGGACGTCGTGGTGGCAACGCCTGGCCGGCTATTGGACCTCTCTCGGCAAGGGCACATCGATCTCTCCGAGGTCTCGGTGCTCGTGCTCGATGAAGCCGACCGGCTTCTCGACATGGGGTTCGTTCGTGATGTGAAACGCATCGTCGGGCAAACACCGAAATCACGGCAGTCCCTCTTGTTCTCTGCAACCATGCCAAGCGCGGTAGCCGCACTGGCGCGTGACCTTTTGCGCGACCCAGTTCGTGTCGATGTGTCGCCCAAGCAGGTCACCCTGAGCGAGATCGAACAGCATGTCGTGATGGTCGACAACGGAAACAAGCAGCGCATGCTCGAGCATCTGCTCCGAGATGACGAAGTCTCCCGAGCCATCGTGTTCACACGAACGAAGCACGGTGCCAACAGAGTCGCGCGAAAACTCGAGAACGCGGGCATCGGCGCCGAGGCCATTCACGGCAACAAATCGCAGAATGCCCGCCAGCGCGCATTGCGCAACTTCAAGAACGGCGACTCCTGGGTGCTGGTCGCGACAGACATTGCTGCGCGCGGCATTGACATCGATGGGGTTTCCCACGTGTTCAACTACGAACTCCCGCACGAGCCGGAGAGCTACGTGCATCGCATCGGCCGTACAGGTCGAGCAGGGGCGACGGGCGAGGCCTGGTCGCTCGTGGATCCTTCGGAGCGAAGCCGTCTCCGCGCAGTCGAGAGGCTCATCAAGTTCTCGCCGCGCGAAGTGAACGTCGACCTCCGCAACAGCCGACGGAACTAACCGGCTGACGAAACCAGGGACCCTTTCACGTCGCTAGGCATGAAAGGGCAGTCCCAGGTCGTCGCAGATCGTAATCGCCGCGTTGCGGCCGGGCGCCATCGAGACGCCGCCGCCTGGGTGCGACCCCGCACCGCATAGATACACGTTGGCGACGGGCGTTCGATACTGACCCAACTCCGGGATCGGACGCATCGCTCCGGTTTGCTCGGGACGGTTTCCGACGTGGTACGTGCTTCCGCCTAGCGCATCGGGGCTCTCTATCGACATCGTGACTGGGTCGTGAACCACCCTCTCGAGAACGAGGTCTCCCAACCCCGGCACGTAGTGACGCTCGGCAAGCGCAATGATGTAATTGGCGTATGGCTCCCTCGCAGTCTCCCAGGTGCGATGGGGGACGACGCCGGTCGCGTCGCCTCGAATCTCATAGGGCAACGGACCGACGAGGATTCGCATGACGCTCTTGCCCGAGGGAGCACGGCTCGGGTCGACCGAGCCTTCGTTGACGAACAACAGCAGCGGCGCACGCGGAAGCTTGCCTGCAAGCGCCTCGTTGGACATCGACGTGAACGTATCGAACCCGGGTTCAGCCGCGTGGACGTACAAAGTCTCGCAAGCAAGATCACCCGCAACGAACGAAGGGGACCGTTCGAGCGCCATGAAGATCGTCATCTGCGCGACGCCAAGATCGAGCCCGCGCATCTTGTTGGTGACGTTGGAGCCTACGTCCTCTTCTGTGAGGTAGTCGAGGATGGTGTGTACGGGGTTCGCATTGGAAGCGATCAGTCGGGTCGCGCGAATCTCCTCGCCAGTGGCAAGCCGCACTCCGGTGGCACGTCCGTCCGCGGTCAGAATCTTCTCGACTTCGGCACTCGTTCGGACCTCCCCGCCATGATCCTCGACGAAGTGCGCGAGCGTGTTTGGGAGCTGTTGCATGCCTCCGAGGACGGGGTTGTTGCCTCCGTCCTGGATGACCGGACCGAAGGACGAGGAGATGATCCCGCCGTCGTCGTCAGGCGCGAACCCGAGGTGGATGCCCCAGGCAGCGAAGCATGTCTTGACCTCTTCTGACTCGAAGTGCTGATCGATCCAGGAACGGAGCGACGCGCACTGTTCGGCGCCCAGGTCGCCAGGGACGGGCGGGTTGAACAACGCTTGTACGAACTGGCTCCTACCGGCGTGGTAGTCGCGCATCACCTCTCGCCACGCGTTCGCGTCATCGCGCGAGAACTGGGCGATACTCGCGCAGGTATCGTCGAGATCGCGACAGAAACGGATGTGTCGACCATCCGGAAACACTTGTGCGAAGTTGACGGGTGGGTAGATCAGTTCGAAGCCTCGTTCGATGAGATGCAGTTCCTCCACGCTCGGAGACAGATTGCCGAGCTGGAATCCCGCCGCGTGGACATCGTGGAGGAATCCGGGGAGCGTGATCTCCTCGGTTCGCGTCATTCCGCCGATTTGGTAGTGCCGCTCGAGGACGAGAACATGCAACCCCGCCTTCGCGAGATGGCAGGCGCAGGCAAGCCCGTTGTGCCCCGCGCCGATGATGATGGCCTCGTAGGTGTCGCTCATCGTTGTCGCGTCTTACCATAGGGACACGTTCGCGCGTAGACTTGGGCGGAAGATGGATTGGATGCGCGTGATATTTGCGGTTGTGGTGCTCGGCGCACTCGGATGTTCGCGCGGCGCGACGACGGTAGGTGTGAACGAAGCGGCCATCGAACCGACGTCACCGGTCCCGCGCGAGGCAACGCAGCTGGTCACGGTGATCACGGAGGACTGGAACGCGTTTCGCGGAACTCTTCGGCGGTATGAACGAGTCCGAGAAGACGGGTGGGTCGAGATCGGCGTGCCAATCGCGGTTGTCATTGGGAGAGAAGGGTACGGTTGGGGGCGAGGTTTGCATGAGGGCGCGTCTGAGGCGGAGCGCGATGGGCCCACCAAACACGAAGGGGACGGGCGATCTCCGGCTGGCGTGTTTCGGATCGGGAACGCATATGGGTATGCGTCGTCGATCGAAGGCATCACCCTCCCCTATGCGCCCGCGACGCCCGCCCTCCGATGCGTCGACGATCCGCGATCAAGTCACTACAACGAGATCGTGTCGATCGATGAGACGCGCAGCGATTGGCAGAGCGCGGAGCATATGCGACGCGACGACGAACTCTACACGATCACCATCGTCGTGGAGCACAACCTCGATCCACCCACCCCCGGCGCAGGGAGCTGCATCTTCCTTCACGTCTGGATCGACGGAGACACGGGGATGAGTGGTTGCACGGCGATGCCACTCCAATCGCTCGAGACCCTGGCCGCTTGGCTCCGCCCCAACACCGCAACCCTCGTCGCGCTCCCAGCGACCCAGTACAAGACCCACCAAACCGCCTGGTCCCTTCCCTGAAAAGCCGAAAAGGGGACAGTCCCCTTTTTTCTTAACCCTTCGTTAAAGGGGACTGTCCCCTTTTCGTGTGTGCTGGAGGGTGGGGTGGTGTTTGAGGAGGTGGAGGAAGAGGGCTGCGGAGAGGCCGGAGGCTCCGAAGACCATGAGCATGACCATGACTTGGTAGCGGACGGCGGTTTGGGGGGAAACGCCGGAGAGGATTTGGCCGGTCATCAGGCCGGGGAGCGAGACCAGACCGACCGCGAGCAGCGAGTTCATGATCGGGATGAGGCCAGCCGAAATCGCAATGCGTCTTGCGTCTTCGTAAGGTGTGCCGCGGCATGATTCCGCGAAGACCCGCTCGGCGGCCAAACTCACCGAGTTCATGGAGGCAGCGAAGATCATGCCGGCGAGCGGGACCATGAAACTTGGCTGGTACCAAGGATCGAGGGTCAGCACCCCCTGGGTCACGAGGACGACAGTCACACCTCCGCCGACGAAGATCGATGCGAACGCTCGGCCGTAGAGGTCGCGACGGAAGCCGGGAATGGTGCGAAGTGCGATCCAACTCGCTGCGATGACCATCACGCTGAGCGCCAGGAGAACGATCCACGGAACGTCTGCCTCGAAGATGAAGACGAGGACGTAGCCGACCAGCAAGAGTTGCACGAGCATGCGCGCCAGCGCGACGAGACTCAGCGAGGCTCCCGCGGCCCACCGATGAAGAACCACGACGACGAGCGCCGCAGGAATGCCGGCAAGGGCGAGATTCAAGATGGGGATGGTGTGAATGGCGAACCTCCAGCGGGGGTAGGTATTGCACCGACCTGCCCCCCACGGGAGGCGACGGAATATCGCGGAGCCCCAGATGTTGCCCCGATTGTGGAAAAAGTGAGCGGAAAAGTCGTGGTGATCACAGGTGGAAGCGGCGGAATCGGCGCGTGCGCAGCACGCGTGCTTTCGGCGAAGGGTGCACGGATCGTAATGGCCGCGAGGCGCACGGAGCAGCTGGCAGCGATACGCGATGACATCGTGACTGCTGGAGGTGATGCCGTCGCTGTCGAGTGCGACGTCTCGAAACGTGCCGACGTCGGCGCATTGGCGAAGGTCGCGATCGACACGTTCGGATGCATCGATGTTTGGGTGAACAACGCTGCTGTATCGTTCGGCGGACCGATATCCGACAGCGCGATCGACGAATGGGAGCGAATGGTCGACGTGAACATCAAGGGCGTGCTCTACGGGATCGGCACAGTCCTACCGATCATGGAGGAGCAGGGGTTCGGCCACATCATCAACGTAGGCTCCTCCGGGGGTCACAAGGTCTTCGACCCGTACGGCGTGTACTGCGGCACCAAGCATGCCGTCCGTGCGATCAGCGAGGGGCTTCAGACCAACGCGCAACGTAGCCTTCGGGTCACCCACATCGCTTCGGGCGAGGTCCACGCCGGAGGCACGGATCCCGACGAGAGCGGGTTGTCGACGATGCCGCCGCAGGCAATCGCGAAGGCCATTGCATTTGCCATCGGACAGCCGGCGAACATTGGTGTGAACGAGATCGTGGTGCGCTCGCGGGGCGCAGTCGCCTAGCAGGGGTTTCGACGGTGTTTCAGGCTACCGCGCCTACCACCGCCGCGCGTCGCCTCCGAACTTGCGAAGCACCTCGATCGAGGGAATGGCGCGCAAACCCCGTTTCGTAATCGTGTATTCTACTTTCGGTGGCACCACGGGGTACACGCGACGGCTGATCAGTCCGTGCTTTTCGAGGTCCCGAAGCTGGGAGGCCAACATCTTGTCGGTGACCTTGCCAGCACTCAGGTGCTCGTTGAGGCTTCGCCGGATCTCGCTGTAGCGTAGGGTCTTGTTTCGCAGCCTCCACAGAATCGGCATCTTCCACTTGCCTCCGATGAGGTCGAGCGCGAGCTGCACGGGATTGTTGTAGGTCTTTCCAAGGTGTTCGAAGGCCGGCATGGTACTTCCCTTTTTGATAGTATATTACTAAAAAGTGCATACTTGCTATATTGGCTGTAGTGCCAAGAATAGGCTTCTTCTCACACGTGCACCAGCGCAGGGAGCAAGCTCATGGCAGATAGCAAGCGAATCTTGATGGTCGTGGCGAACCCGTCGACCGCGACAACCACGGGATGGCCCGTCGGCTTCTGGGCCTCCGAACTCATTCATCCGTATGACCAGTTCACGAAGGCAGGCTTCGAGGTCACCATCGCGAGCGCCGACGGCGGCAAGGTAGAGTTCGATGCGATGTCCAACCCTCGTGACCCGAGTGGGTACTCCAAAGACGACACGCTGAGCGACGCATACCTCGACAAGCCGAAGTTCGTGGCGCTCCTCGACGACACACCGGCCGTAGGCGACCTCGCGGCCGACGACTTCGACGCCATCGTCGTCTGTGGGGGTCAGTCCCCGATGTTCACCTTCGACAGGGCCGAGCCGCTCCAGAAGATCTTTTCGGCGTTTGCCGCGACAGACAAGGTGCACGCGGCGTTGTGCCACGGCACGAGCCTGTTGCTCTACCTCGAGAACGTCGATGGGACCCCGTTCGTCCGTGGCCGTGCGATGACCGGATTCGCGAACTCAGAGGAGGACTATGCAGACCAGGCGGTCGGTCAAAGACTGATGCCCTTTCGAATCGAGGATGAAGCCAAGAGGCTCGTCGCCGATTTCACGACTGCCGACGCCTTTGCACCGGTCGCAGTCCGGGATGGGCTGTTGGTGACGGGGCAACAACAGA
>JBATTM010000587.1:0-3278 GCA_049670545.1 Polyangiales bacterium | reverse complement strand
GTCCCTATCAAACTGGTCGCCGATTGAAACGAACAGTTCGCCGTTGCCGCGTATCCCCAGGCCCCCACCTCGGTGAACGCTGCCGAAGAGCCGCACGTTGAACAACACCTGCTCTGAGCTCGGGTCTCCGACCACCGTGCCGTTGAACGCCTCGAACTTCGACAGACGCAGCCAGACGTTGAAGAACCCAGACACCCCAGATCCCCTCGGGTAGTCGTCGTCACAGGCGCTCAGGTCGGACGCGTTCCGAGTGCTGTCGAGGGGGCAGTGTGTCGTGTAGTAGGCGTAAAAGCTGTCCCGGTGCGGCGAACCCGGTTGGCCAAACTCCGGGTGAAACACCAGCCCGAGCAGGCCGCCTTCGAACACCCGCGCCACGCGGTCTCGGAGATCGATGAACGTCTGCGTGCTGTTGACCGAAACGTCGTCGTCGAAGGCCACGACGAGCCCTTCCAACGTACTCGCGTAGACCCGATCGTCGGACGGGTTCGGGGAGATCGCGATGATGTTCCCCAAGGCCAGATTCGGAAACGCGACTGTCGTGCGCCAGTCTCCATCCACGATCGAGTCGGGTGTGCTCGAGGGGAGAGCGCCGTTCAGGAACGGTCCGACTGCGACAGCAGGACCGTCGAGCCCTCCTTTGGTGACCGCTGTGCCTTCCACTGTGTCGGGAGCGATGCCCATGTCCGGGGACCCGCACGCCGCGATGACCATCGGCAGAGCGAGGAGGAAACGGCGGAGGTGTTGCCGGTCTTGTTGGGTGCGCATGGATCTGATTTTGACCGGCAGACGGCCGAACGGGAAGTAGGGCACGATACCCCGCCGACTGTGTGCACGCCAGGGCGACACGAAAATGTTCCTGTCGACACGGAGGCGCGGGTCTGTGGCCCACCTCACAAACCTCTCTTACGCTGCGCGGATGGAAGACCAAGGGTTAATTGTCGTTCTGTGTACGGCTCCTGATGACGACGCTGCCGAGGCTCTCGCCGCGGGCATCGTCGCGGAGGGACTCGCCGCCTGTGTCAACGTCGTACCGGGACTCCGCTCCCACTACATCTGGGACGACTCCGTGCAGTGCTCGTCCGAAGTTCAGCTCCTCATCAAAACACGGGCGAGCCTGTTCCCCGAGGTCGAGCGTTGGCTCCTCTCGCATCATCCACACGAGGTGCCCGAGATTGTGGCCCTGCCGGTCGTAGGTGCGAGCCAGATGTATGAACGATGGGTGCTCGCACAGACGGTGTCCTAGACGTACTTCGCGACGTCGTCAGGATAGAGGTCTCCGTAAGCGACCAGCGGTTCAAAGAGGTTCGTGACGATGCCTTCGTTGCCCCGACTCCATTCGTGGCGAGCGTCGCAGCGGGCGCGCGCGAGCCACGCGGCGACCACGGCTTTTCGGGCCGTGCCTCGGTGGTCTAGCTCATGCTGCGCCTCTTCGAGCACCAGCGCGCACTGCGAGACGTCTGCCATTTCATTCGCGAGATGGCGTGCGTGCAGCAGTGCGCCGCTCTTTGCTTCGCCCGCGACACGGAGTACATCTTCGGTCAGCCGTCCGATCGCGTCTTGAACGATACGTCGCGTGTTCGCCAAGAGAGGGTGTGTTGCGCCTGATGTGCATCGGCCAAGCCGCTCGAGGAGCGCAACGTGAGACTCGTCATGCGCCATGGTCCGCAGGACATCGAGAGCGAGGAGGTTCTCGGTCCCTTCCCAAAGCGTATGACACTGGGCGTCGCGGTACTGTCGCGCCATCGGCCAGTTCTCGATGAATCCGTTTCCGCCGAACAGTTCGAGCGCTGCCGATGCCGCCACGACGCCGCCGCGTGTACATCTCATCTTCGTGAGCGGCACCAGGATCCGCGCGACCGGGTCGCCGTCTCCGATCGGCGTGAGGTGATCCTCCGGCGTCCGCGACGCACACTCGAAGAGGAGCGCGGCCGCGGCTTCGCTCTCGCATAGGAGGTCGATCAGCTGCTCGCGAACCATGGGCTGCTGATTCAGCGGTTTCCCAAAGGCGACTCGATGGCTCGTCCGGATCGCGGCCTCGAGGAACACCCGGCGCATGATTCCCGCCCCCATCGCGGCGACTGCGAGGCGGCTCTGATTGACGAACGCCATCATGCGGTTGATCCCTTTGCCGTCGTCCGGGCTGCCGTCCCTCGATAGTGGGTAGGCGACTGCATCGACGAAATCGACTTCGCCCGTTGGCACGGACCGAGTCCCCATCTTCTCCTTGATCCGTCGGATGCGCATTCCGTTCTGCGATCCGTCGGAAAGCAATCGAGGAACGGCGAAGAGACCGAGCCCCTTCACTCCGGCCGGGTTCCCCTCGGGCCGGGCGAGCGCAACGATCACGTCTCCGTCGACGTTCGAGCAGAACCATTTGAAGCCGTTGAGCCGCCACTCGCTACCCCGCCGGGTTGCGACGGTCTCGGTCATGCCGAGGTCCGACCCTCCTGCCTTCTCGGTTAGGTACATCGATCCGTCCCAACCTTCGTCGAAGTCGTTGCGGGACAGCTTTTCGAGAAACATCGCCCTAGTCTCGTCGTCGCCATAGCGCTCGATGAGACGCAGGACTCCGCTCGTCATTCCGATCGAGCAGAGCATCCCAGTGTCACATTGGGACAACAGATAGAAGTACGCGATGTGCATCGGTGCCGGGCTCGGCCGTCCGCGGCTCACGACCTCGTCTGACTCGGTCAGGTGGATGACGTTGTGCTTCCAGAGCAGTCGCTTCGAGTCGAGCGCCGCGGGTGAGTGCTCCACGCGGTTGGTCTCGTCGCCATCGCGGTCCCAACGTACGAGCTCGGCCGGGTGCTTATCGATGTGCTCGGCGTTCTTTGCGATTCGATTCCCAATCAAATCGCCCATTGTCGAGAGCTTCTCGTCGCACCATGACCGATCCTCTTCGGCGACCAAGCGTTGGATCACGCCGATCAGGTTGGGATCAACGCGATACCAGTTGTGTCCGATCGCTTGGGTCATTTCGTCGTAGCGGATGGTCATTGGAGGAGGTCCTTCGATGGGGGTTCGGGTTCCTGGGCGAGCGAGACCGTCACGAGGCCAGGTGTCCAGAGGGCTTTGCCGATGCGGTCGTAGTCTTGCAGAGCGCGGGTCAGCGCCCGGCGTTCTGTGCCGTCGCAAATTTCGTCCGGAAGCAAGGGATCGCGCACCAACTGCTGCAGGGCTTGGTTTCCGATCAAGAAACTCTCCACCAGCGCCGTCAAGGTAGGCATGGCGTCGAGCTTCTCCCGACTCGCTGCGATCGCGTCCGACGACGTGCGTAG
>JBATTM010000586.1:0-3931 GCA_049670545.1 Polyangiales bacterium | reverse complement strand
CCGAAAGACCATGTTGAAGTGGGTCTCGACCTCGGGATCCTCGACTTCGAACGTGCCGCAAAGATCAGTGGTTCTCGTTTCGTCGTTCTGATGGGCGCGGGCGCGAGACTCGAGCGTGCGCTGATGCAGTTCATGCTCGATGCGCATACTGGCGATCACGGATACCGCGAGGTTTGGCCGCCGGTTCTCGTCAAAGACACCGCGATGCGCGGCACGAGCCAGCTTCCGAAGTTCGCGAAAGACTCGTTCCGGATGGCCAAGGACGAACAGTGGGAGGCCGAAGCGGGGGCCGAAGCCCACGACCTCTACTTGGTGCCGACGGCGGAAGTGCCGATCACGAACCTGCATGCGGACGAGATTCTCGACGCTGCCAAGTTGCCGATCGCATACACGGGCTACACCGCATGCTTTCGAAGCGAAGCGGGCAGCTATGGCAAGGACACGCGCGGGATGATCCGCGTTCATCAGTTCGACAAGGTCGAGTTGGTTCGGTTCTGTCACCCGGACCGCGGAGAAGCCGAACTCGAGATCCTCACCGGGCATGCCGAGTCGATTCTTCAGAAACTCGATCTCCACTATCGCGTCGTCCAGCTCTGCGCGGGCGACATGGGTTTCGCGGCCCAAAAGTCGTACGACCTCGAGGTCTGGCTGCCCGCGCAGGATTCGTTTCGGGAGATTTCCAGCTGTTCTTGGTTCGGAGACTTTCAAGCCCGCCGCATGAAGGCGCGGTTTCGCCCTGAACCCAAAGGCAAGCCCCGCTTCGTGCATACGCTGAACGGGTCGGGGCTTGCGATCGGGAGGACCCTCGTGGCCATTCTCGAACAAAACCAGCAGCCCGACGGCACGGTGACTGTGCCGAGGGCGCTCGTACCGTACATGGGCGGTATCGAGCGCATCACACCAGAGTGATGCACTCTTTCGAACTCGAACACGACGTGCCCTTGGCTCCACTTACGACCCTCGAGCTCGGCGGGGCGGCGCGTCACTTCACCCGCGTCACCGATGTCGATGCGCTTCGCGCGGCGTTTCGATGGGCGCGCGAAGAGGGACACCCTGTCTCGGTGATCGGCGGAGGGTCGAACCTCATCGTTCCGGACGCGGGCTACGACGGACTCGTCGTACACATGGCAATAGGCGACATCGAGTTCGGTGAGGCGGGGTCCGTCTCCGTCGGGGCGGGCGTGCCCTGGGAGTTGGTCGTCGATGGCGCGGTCACGCGCGGTTGGGCCGGGCTCGAGTGCCTCACCGGGATCCCTGGCTCCACGGGCGCAACACCGATTCAGAACGTCGGGGCCTACGGGCAAGAGGTCGCCGAAGTGATCGCGTCGGTGCACGTGTTCGACCGCGAGACCTTCCAACGACGCGAGCTCGAGCCCGATGCCTGTGACTTTGGGTATCGCGACAGCTTGTTCAAGCGCGACCCGGGCCGTTTCGTCGTCTGTTCCGTGCGGTTCCAACTTCGACCGGGTGAGGCAGGAGAGGTGCGATACCCGGAGTTGGCGAAGAAGCTGTCCGGGGAGACCGACCTCGGCGAGATTCGAAGTGCGGTGCTCGACCTCCGGCGCCGCAAGTCGATGGTGGTCGATCCCGACGATCCCAATCACCGAAGCGCCGGGTCATTCTTCCTCAACCCCGTCGTCTCCGCGGCGACCGCCGCGGAGATCGCGCGCCTCGCCGTCGCCGAGAACCTGGTCCCTGATGCGGCCGACGTTCCTCGGTATCCCATGGCGGACGGCAGCATGAAGTTGGCCGCGGGGTGGCTGATCGAGAAAGCCGGCGTCCACAAGGGCACCCGGCAAGGCCCGATCGGGGTTTCGAGTCGGCATGCGCTCGCGCTCGTGCACTATGGCGGAGGCACCACGGCGGCGCTCCTTGCATTCGCGGCGGAGATCCAGACCCGCGTCGAAGATCGTTTCGGCATTCGGCTCGAACGCGAGCCACGGCTTCTCGCCTAACGGCCTCTCAGTCAGTTGCCGGTGGCGAACGGGTCGCTGAACGCGGGATTGCTGATGAATGTCTCGTCCGTCAGTGCGCGGAGGAATGCTTTGAGGTCCTCACGCTCTTGTTCGGTGATGTCGAACCCGTTTAAGAAGGCGCTCTTGTTGGGGTTATCGAACCCATCTCCGGCGTTCGGGCCGCTCTCGGTCAGCGTGCCGCCGCGTGCGTAATGATCGATCACGTCGTCGAGCGTTTCGAGCGATCCATCATGCATGTATGGCGCCGTGAGCGCGATGTTGCGAAGCGTCGGAGGCTTGAAGGCGCCCTTGTCGGCGGGGTCGCCGGTCATGTCGAAGAGGCCTTCGTTGCCCGCCGGATAGCTGCCGTCCTCGTCGAGGCTGTAGAGCCCGTTGTTGATGAAGAACTTCTGATCGAAGACTTGAAACGCGTCGTCTGACGACTGCGAGTAGAGAAAACCGCCATGGCAGTGAAAGCACTCGAACGCGTCCGCGACCCCTGCTGCGTTGGTGCCGCCGAAGAACAACGCGAGCCCGCGCTGCTCCGATTCGTTGAGGGCGCTGGTGTCTTGGTCGGCCCATGCGTCCACCCTCGAGCCAAAGCTCGTCATGCTCCGTTGGAATGCCGCGAGTGCCTTGGTGATGCTGTCTATGCTGACCGGGTCTTCTTCCTCGGGGAACGCGTCGGCAAACATGCTTGGATACCCTGGGTCGGCGTTCATGCGATCGAGCAGCTCGTCCTCGAGGTTGGCGAGGCCGAGCTCGACCGGGTCTTCGCCAAACATCGGGACGAGCGCTTGACGCTCGAGGCGCACCAGGACGTCGTTGGCCCACGTCAGTGAAGCCTGATACCCCGCATTCGCAAGGCTCATCGAGCCGCGCGGAGTGAACTGCCCGGTGGACCCCTCCGAGACCGGAAGCGCGTCGGTGAAGGCAAGCTCCTGGACATGGCAGCTGCCGCAGCTTTGGGTCTGATTGCCCGAGAGGCGTTTGTCGTAGAACAACCACCTCCCGAGCTCGACCTTCTCGACCGACATGGGGTTGTCGTCAGGGACCCGTGGTGGGGGCACCGAATCAGGCAGATCCCAGACCCATTCTGTGGGCGCATCGCTCCCACCGCAGCCGATCAGGGCCGTCGAGAGTCCGAGAACTGCGAGAAATGGCTTCATTGCATGCGGAAGAACGTCTGCGGTCCGGGTGCTGGCACGCCTTCGAACGGCAACCCTAGGTTCGCGAAGATCGATGTACAGTCTGGATCGGTCGGCCCGGACATGCAGCCAGGGGGCATGGGGGCGATGTTGTCGAGGTCTTGACCCGCGACCAGCGCTGCCAAGTCTGCGACAACCGCGTTGGTGCCAGGGTCGAAGCCATCGAGTTCGACGTTGACGACGTTTGGCGTGGTGCATTCCGTGGTGCCTCCGGAGATCGGGTCTCCGTCGCAACCGGTGCTGCCGAGATGGGTACGCCAACCGCCGCTCGAGAACCCAGCGGCGTCAACCCGGAGGAACTTGTACCCGCCCTGCCAGTTCCAGTGCATGGACGTGAGGTTCATCGGTGGCGGTGCGACCGCGGGGTTTTCGTGGTTCATCTCGAAGGGAACACCCATGTTGAAGCGAACGGCGCTGTACGTACCGACAGGGACGGTGCCCGTGACGACCTCGTTCAGATCGGCGTTGCCCAACTCTCCGCAGCCGTCTTCGAAGTCGAGGAGAGCGACGTCATCGGTTTGGAAGTTGGTGTCGTCGAGCGAGACCGCAACCCACTCGTCTGCGTCGTTCTGAAGTTCGATGCCTTCGACGTAGAACCGAAAATCCGCGAGCTCGAGCGGGGTGTCGGCAGAGCCGAGGTCGTACGTGGTGCCGCATTCGAAGTCTGCATCGCCGACTTTGGCCACGAATGCGATCGAGACGGCCTGCGCGTCCGCGCCACCTACGCCCCCGGTGCCGCCCGTTCCTGCGGTGCCGCCCGTGCCACTG
>JBATTM010000585.1:0-10479 GCA_049670545.1 Polyangiales bacterium | reverse complement strand
GGCCGCCCTCGAACAGTTGGCCGAACAGGCTGGCGCCGACCCGGACCAAGCCCTGGCGCTGCTCGACTGACGGTCCTACTCGTCCGACCACGTCACTTCGCGCGCGATAAACCCATCTTCATGGATGTCGAGTGCCACGTGGTATCGAAGCTCGGTCGTGTCGCCCGCGTAGATCCGTGGGACGCGTGCAGGGTTCACGTACACGACGCCGTCTTGCCGATGTTCCCACCGTCGGTGCCCACCCGTTCGCAACCCATGATGCATGTGACCCGCGACGACGAACACGTCGAGTCCGCGGCTGCGCGCTCTGTGCACCGCTGCGGCGAGGTCCGGGTCGCCCCAGTCGCCCTCCTCGGCACGAAAGTCACACCCCCAAATGTCCCCAGCTCGCGTGCCCAATCCGTGCGGGCCGTTGTGACCCAGGATCAACAGCTTCTGGGTATCGACCTCATTGATGAGGGCTAGCAACCTGTCGGTAGAAGCCTGCATGCTCGAGATCTCGTAGTTTCGCTCGAGCTCGAAAGGGAAACTCAACTCGCCGCCTCCCATGGCGCAAGGCCGGCCGGTCACGATCGAAACCGTCTGCCCCGCACACGCGATTCGATGGAGCCGATACCCCGAGAGAGAAATGTGGGCGTTCGAGCGCTCACGTCCGCCCAGATCGAGGATCGCGGCGAGGCCGCGCTGGAAGCCGAACTCGGCCGCGATCTCCGAGAGGAATGGTGCGTCGTTGTTTCCGGGCATGACGATTGCCGGCTTTGAAAGCCTCGACATCGACTGTGCGATAGCCACTCCGTTGCGCGCCGTGCCGCTGCCGAGATCGCCGGTGAAAATCAGCAAGTCGTAGTCGGACGCATTGAACGCACGGACGTCTTGGTCGTCCCAACTCCCGTGCAAGTCTCCAATGAGTGCAATGGTCGTAGTCACGGAGGCCGGGTTAGCATCCCATGGGGCGACCGGCATGCGTGACTGCGATTCCGATACGACTCAGAACCGGGAGATTGACGAAACGATCCGGACGCCCATGGCCAGCACGTCTGGCTTGTCTCGGAAACGAATGTAGAGCTTCGAGGCCACGCCGAGCCCGTATCCAACGGTGACGGCATGAAAGAAGAAGGCGACACCAGTCGTGACCAGCAACAGCCCCACGAGGAGACAAGCCAGCCTGCTCTCGCGTGTATTGGCTGGCAGTGGTTCAGTGCCCGTGACGCGACGAACCACATGGTTGTAGAGGTAGTCCAGGGGATGGTGCGGTAAGAGCGCTCCTAGGAACGCCACACCTGCGGCCCCCCATATCATCGAGGGCGAAGCCAGCGAGGTTCCGCAACCTACGATCGTCACGCAGAGCATCGGCGCCCAGCGGACCCAGGGGCCGGTACCATCGGAAGATCCCTCGCCCGGAGAGGCAGCCTCTGGGGTCTCGGGAACACGGTGCTGCGGTTGAATCTTCATGTCTCGATTGTCGCTTTTCGCCGGGATTGAGCAATGACCGGAACGCTACGAACCTTGACCGAAACGCCGAGAAGCGCGGCCCACGATCTCGACCGCCCGGGTGATCCGCGCTCGTGCGGCAACCCGCGCGTGCAGGAGTTCGTACGCGAGTGTTCCGATCGCCATTGCCGCGACGAAACCCATCACACTGACGCTACCCGTTGCCAGGGAAGCAAACGCTGGGCCTGGGCAAACACCCACCAACCCCCAGCCGAACCCGAAGATCCCCGACCCTGCGATCAGCTTCGTGTCGATCTTGGTGTTGCTAGGGACGCAGAACGCACCGGCCAACACGGGCGTGCTGCGTCGTTGAGACAATCGATTCACGACGAAGTAGGGCAGCACGCACCCGGCCATGAAGAACAGGAGCGCTGGGCTCCACGTTCCGAAGACGTCCAGAAAACTCTGCACGGTTCGGGGGTTCGTGATGTGCCCTGCGACCAACGACACAGCCATCACGGAGCCCACCGCAAACGAAACGATTCCTCGGACCCAACGCATCATGCGCCTCCCATCATCAAGGCGCGCAGGGCAACCGCGGCTATCCCTGTCGCAACGAACGTGGCCGTCGCGGTGATGGACCGACGGGACATCCTTCCGACTCCGCAGACGCCGTGTCCGCTCGTACAACCGTTCCCCATCCGGCTGCCGATACCTACCAGCAAGCCTCCCAGGAGTACGACGACCATCGGTGTCTCGTACTCGCTCGGCACGGCGCCAGGCACGAGGTGTGCTGCGATTCCTCCTGAGAGGACGGCCCCGGCCAGGAAGGGCGCCTTCCACCCAAACGAGGTCCGCTCGGGCATCAACACCCCACGGAACACGCCGCTAAATCCCGCCATCTGGCCGGTCAACAGCAACAGAAGCCCGCTCGCGGTTCCGAACGCCAGGCCGGCAGCGAAAATCATCCAGTTCGATGGGGTCATGGTTTCTCATTGTGCTCCTTGGCCCGAATCCAACAATGACCTAGGCTCCGCGAGGCTTGTCCGAAACACCGAGATGCATCGATGGACGTTCTTTCTGACGTACTCCGCACCCTGCGCCTCTCGGGCGCGGTCCTGTTTCGCGCTGACTTCTGCGCCCCCTGGGATGTCTCGTCTCCTGGCTCCGGAGGGCTTGCTGAGATGCTCATGCCAGGTGCGGGGCGGCTTGTTCTCTTCCACGTGATCACCGGAGGCGAATGCTGGGCCGAGGTCGAAGGCGAGCCGCGCGTGAGTCTTCGAGAGGGCGATGTGGTCGTGTTTCCCTACGGGGACGCGCACGTCATGGGATGGTCCGACGGGGCCCACCGCGTTTCGATCACCGACCTGCTTCCCATGCCCCCATGGTCCGAACCTCCGTTCGTTCGGTGCGGGGGTGACGGCGTGCCGACCCATGTCGTCTGCGGATTCCTGCACTGTGACGACGCCCTGTTCAACCCACTGCTCGCGACGCTGCCCCGTGTGTTCGCGGTGAATGCGGCGGATGGGGATCGCGCGCAGTGGCTCGACCTCATGGTGGATCAGGGCTTGAAAGAAGCGGGGCAGGGGAGGCCGGGCGGCGACGCCCTCTTGACCCGTTTCGCGGAGCTCATGCTCCTCGACGTCCTTCGGCGTCATATGGCGCAAGCCCCTTCTTCCCAGACTGGATTGCTCGCGGCGCTCAACGATGAGCAGGTCGCGCAGGCGCTCGAGCTCATCCATGCATCGCCTGCCGATCCGTGGACCGTCGACCTGCTTGGGAAACGAATCGGAATGTCTCGATCGAGCCTTGCCGCGCGGTTCAAGCAACTTCTCGGGATGCCGCCGATGCAGTACATCTCTCGACTTCGCCTTCAAAAAGCGACGCAACTCCTTCGAGACACCGACCGAGGGATCGCGGAGATCGCCAACGAGGTGGGCTATGACTCCGAGCCCGCATTCAATCGGGCGTTCAAACGTGCCGTTGGCCAGCCCCCGGCCGCGTGGCGAAAAGCGCAATAGCCGAGGCGAATGGCCCTCGCCGTGGATCACCCTTCTGGGTTGTTCACGAAGATATTTTGCCAAATTGGCGTAGGTCTTGCAGGACTGGCTCTATATGCGTCCGCCAGTGGCCTCATTGCCTCCCATTCAAAGCGTTCTGAAGTCGAACGACGTCGAAGATCCGGTCAACCGTTACTTCAACCGTACGATGGCGTATCTCTTCGTGAAGTCGATCTTCCGGACTCCCATCACGCCCAACATGATCACGCTTTCGACCGTGTTCATTGGGCTCTTGGCCGGAGCCGCCTTCATCTGGGGCTCACCGTTATCCATGTTGGTCGGAGGGGTGTGCCTCTGGACGGCCGCCATTCTCGACGGCGCCGACGGGATTCTCGCACGCGCGAAGAACCTTCACTCGGAGTTTGGCCGTGCCCTCGACGGGTCAGCGGATGCCTTGGTCGCCGTTTTCACAGTATTTCCAGCGTTTTATCACATCTGGGTGACCCATCACGACCCGGTCCATCTCCTGTTGATGGTTCCCGCGCTGGGCCTCACCGTCGTCCACGTCGCCACCTACGATTTCTACAAAGAGTCGTTCCTCAACGCAACGCGCCCAGGGCAGGGCGGGGAGGGGCATGACGCCGACGAAATCGAGGCCACAGTGCTCGCGGCCAAGGAAAAAGGCCCGATCGTGAGGTTGGCGATGGAAGTCATCCTGGTTCCGCACCTCAGGCGCCAGAAGGCCGTGATCGGCTGGCTCAACCCGGATGCCTGGCGGCTGAACCAGCTGCTTCATGGCGACGAGAATACCGCCGAAATCTACCGTCGCGAGAACGTCTGGCCGATACGGCTGTGGGCGCTCGTGTCTCTCGCTCCGCACAGCTATCTCATGGCGATTTGTGCCATGTTCGACCGCCTGGACGTCTATCTCTACATCCGCGTTTTCGCGATGAACGGTCTGTTCCTGGTGGCCGCCATCTGGCAGCGAGAAGCGACCAGTCGCACCATCCACGCGCTTGCGGGGATCGGGGCGATCAAGCTTCGCCCGGCCGAGCGGCCCTCGACAACGTGATCAGAACCGCAGCATGTGACGCATAGCAGCAACACACCTGTGACTCGCGGTCACATGTGTGAAGAAATGGCCACTTCTGCAGGGCGGCGTCACATAACCCCTACGGGTTATTCGTAGTACTCGCGGCCTAGGTAGGTGATCAGCTCTTCGCCCTGCATCCAACGCAGGGTGTTCTTGAGCTTGCCGAGCTGCACGAAGAGATTGTTCTCCGGGTACAAGTCCTCGGGGGTGATCGGGCTCTTGTAATAGAAGGAGAGCCATTCCTGGATGCCGCTCATTCCGGCGCGATGTGCGAGGTCCATGAACAGCGCGAGATCGAGCACGAGCGGCGCTGCGAGGATCGAGTCGCGGCACAGGAAGTCGACCTTGATCTGCATCGGGTAGCCGAGCCAACCAAAGATGTCGATGTTGTCCCACCCCTCCTTTTGGTCGCCCCGGGGCGGGTAATAGTTGATGCGAACCTTGTGGTACATGTCTGCGTAGAGCTCGGGGTGGAGCTCTGGCTGCAAGATGGTCTCGAGCACGCCAAGCTTGCTCACCTCTTTCGACTTGAAGCTCTCGGGGTCGTCGAGGACCTCACCGTCGCGGTTGCCGAGGATATTCGTCGAGAACCAACCGCGGATCCCGAGCATGCGCGCGCGAAGCCCCGGCGCCAACACCGTCTTCATCAGGGTCTGACCCGTCTTGAAATCCTTGCCCGAGATGGGCACCTGCATTTCGCGAGAGAGCTCGAGCATCGCAGGAACATCGCCTGCTGTGAGATGCGGCGCCCCATTGGCGTAGCTGACCCCCTCCTTCAAGCAGGCATACGCGTACACCTGGGAAGGGCTGATTGCGGGGTCGGACTGCCGGAGCCCCTCCTCGAACTTCGCCAAGGTGGCGTGGACGTCGGTCGGATCGCGATGAACTTCGGTCGAACCGCACCAGACAGCGACACATCGGTCGAGGCCGTTGTCCTTCTTGAACCGCCGAATGTCCGCGCGGACAGCTTCGGCAAGCTCCATCTTGTCGGCGCCGGTTTTTACGTTTTCGCCCTTCAATCGCTTCACGAATTCGGGGAAGAAGACCGCCTCCATCGGTTTGATTGCGGAGAGCTCGTCTTTGACGGCATCGAGGTGTTGTGAGGAGAGCACGTCGGCGTTGACCGCCGCTTCGTATGCGTTGTCTTTGAAGAGGTCCCATCCCCCGAATACCAGGTCGTCCATCCCCGCGATCGGAACAAAGTCGCGGATCAGCGGGGTCCGCTTCTCTGTTCGCTTCCCGAGGCGAAGCGTCCCCATTTGCGTGAGGGATCCGACGGGTTGTCCGAGGCCCTTTCGGGACAAGAGTGTCCCCGCGATGAAAGTCGTGCCGACGGCGCCCATACCAGGCAAGAGCACGCCGAGCTTGCCTGTGGCGGGTTTGACTTTGGATTGCGTCATGGTCGGAGCACATATGCACGAATCGGACCACGACTACAAGAAGAGGCGGCCATCTGCCCAGCTCGTGGTAGCTTGGCGCGCTCGATGACGACCCAGAAGCCCCCCACACGCGCACTGATCCTCGCGGCCGGCCTCGGGAGCCGGCTCGCGGACGGACGCCCCGTGCCAAAGCCCCTTCGTGAAGTCGCCGGCGTTCCATTGATCGTGCGGATCATCGGCTCTCTCGTCCGCGGCGGCATCCGAGATATCGGCATCGTGATCGGGCATCTCGGAGACGCCCTGCGGGTCGGACTCGAGGCGCACGATCACGGAGCGGCGCTCACCTTCTTCGAGAACGACGAGTACGAGAAACCGAATGGGACGTCTCTCCTCAAGGGCCGTGCGTTCGTCGAAGGTCCGACGCTGCTGCTGATGAGTGACCACCTCTGGTCGCCGCGCCTGCTTTCGGCGGTCGCCTCATACCCGGTCGCGGAGCGGGAATCGGTGCTCGGCATCGACCGTCGGATCGACGCATGCTTCGATCTCGACGATGCGACGAAGGTGTACGTCGAAGGCGATCGGATCGTGCGCATCGACAAGCAACTCGTGGACTACAACGCGCTCGACACGGGTTTGTTCCTGATCACGCCGGCTCTGCTCGAGGCTCTCGACAGCGTGAACGGCGCCGAAGGATGCTCCCTCTCGGCAGGCGTCGCGATTCTCGCTGCCGAAGGTAGAATGAAGGGAGCGGACGTCGGCGGCGTCACCTGGATCGACGTCGACACCCCGGAAGCGCACGCAGAGGCGGAGCGATTGATCGCCGCCTTCGGTGACGACCTCGACCGCGTTTCCTCGGAGTAGGGCGAGGCATCCTGCCGACTGGTCGGAGTCGCAGTTCTAGGACACGATGGCCCGCGTGAGCGCCTCAGAAGTCCTTCAGCCTCCCCGTCGCGACGCGCACCCCGTGTTCGGGGCTCTCGACCTGATCACGGGTGTCGCCGTCCTCGCCCTGTTGTGGGTGCTTTGGTCTGCGAGTTGGGTTTGGCCGGTCGCCCTTGCGGTGTGGGCGGCGCTCCTCTTGGTCTCGGCTGCCGGTCTCTTCGTAGGCTCTCGATGGGGTCGCACCGCGGCGAGAGTGGCCGCGTTCTACCAACTCGGCTTCTTGGTCGTGCTCATCATCGGTATCCTCTCGAGCGCCGCGTACCTGTGGGGTGTCTACGGCCAGATCGGAGTCGGTATCGCTGCCGCGCTGCTCTTGGTCCTCGCCCTGCTCATCGAGGTGATGGGGCTCCTGCCCATCTTCAAGCTTCGTCGACTTGGCCTGACCGAGACAAGCGCTTCGGGGGGGAGCGGGCATCTCGGGGCCGTCGTCGCGGTCTTCCTTGTCTTCGCCGCGTCTTCGTATTGTGTCGTCGTGCACGCGCGTGCCAGCCTCGCGCCGTACGAACCGGTCCCGGATGCGGCGCGGCACGCGATGGCCGTGTCGCTGATGGCGGCGATCGACTCCGATCCTGCGGAGGTCACGTTGCCCCGATTCGGCGAGGAGAACGATCGATGGATCGTTCGTGTGTTTCGGCGCGGTCGCGTGGAGGCACGCTTGGAGGTGACGGGGACCTTGGCAGACGCGTCTCGCGCGGTCGCCGCATCGTTCGCTGAGAGACGCCCTCCGGGTGCGGGTCCTCTCTCGATCGTGATCGACCACGTCGTGGGCGAGACCTCGATTGAAGCGTTGGATGGGGTGCTCGGCGCGCTCTCGGTGGTGCCTGGGCTCGACGGGGTCAGCGGAGAGATCGACGGAACGCGGCATACCCTCGCGCCCCACGAACTCGTCTCCCGGCGAATGCTGAGCGAGTACAAACCGATCCCATTCATCCCCGATTTCGAGATCGGGGTGGACCCGAACGAGGCCCGTAAGCTTCTTTGCAAGACGGCGAAGCGATCTGCCGGGTGCGACGTTCGCGATCTTCGACGAACCCGTACCGAGACATGGGTTCACCGCACTGGGGAAACCACCGGGCTCTACCGCGGTAGACCGATGACCGGGGGGCGAGTCACCGCCGCCGACGCGCACGCTGGAGCGATCGCCGCTGGCGACTACATCCGGCGGTCGCTACGAAAAGACGGCCGCTTTCAGTATCGGTACTCCCCGCAGAGTGGTCGGCGGGAAATGGAGCCGTACAACATCCCGCGCCATGCCGGGACATCCTGGTTTTTACTCGAGGTCTATGGGGCAACCGACCAAGAGTCATTCTTGAGTGCCGCCGAGCGGGGGCTCGATTGGCTCGAGGCGCACATGGCGGACTGCGGGGACGGCCTACGCTGCATTCGAGAGGGGGACTGGGTTGGGTTGGGGCCGCAGGCCTTGCCACTGATCGCGTTTTCCACCCATGCGAAGCTGACCGGCTCGGAGCGGTACCACGATACGATTGAACAACTCTCGGAGACCGTTCTGCGGATGCAAAGAGACAATGGCGACTTTGACTTCGCGCTCGACCCGAGCACCGGGCAACCGATCGACGTCGGACGGCATCTCTACGCAGGAGGACAGGGCGCGCTTGGCCTCGCGCTGAGCGGCCAGGCTCTGGCCGACGATGCCCAGCTTCAGGCGGCGCGATCGGCGCTCGACTTCATGGCAGGGCCCTACTGGGACTTCTTCCTGTCGGATCTTTTCTTCATCGAGGAGCACTGGACCTGTTTGGCTGCGGACGAGGTCCATCGCTTGTTCGGGGATCCGAACCATGCCCGGCTTTGCCGCGCGGCCGCCGGGTTCGACCGGCAGCTGCAGCACGCGCAAGGGCAAACCGTATTTCCAGACTATGTGGGTGGCATCGGCTTTAGCCCGTTCTTCCCTCCTTACACGACGACCGCCGCAGGGCGGACCGAGGGGACGATCGCTGCGTATCGCATCTCGCAGCGGCAGGGCGAAGCGGACCCCGAGTTGCTCGATGGGATCGAAGAGACCATCGGATTTCTCCTCCACAATCAGTACAAGACCTCGGATACCTGGGCGTTTCGTAGCCAGTGGTCGGCCATCGGGGGTGTTCCCTGGAACTACTACGACCCGGTGATCCGAATCGACACCGTGCAGCACGCGGGCTCGGTGTTGTTGCACGGCGCGGAGCTCATGCGAGGGGCGAGCTCGAACTAGGTACCGTTTCCGGCGGGCCCGGTGGACGCCCAAAGAGCTTGCGGACCAAAGGGGCCAGACGCTCCGTTCGGAAGAACGGGGCGAACGCGATGAAGGTGACCGGGTAGGGGAACAGGATCGCCATCAGCGCCAGCACGCCGATGTGAAAGCTCCACATCGCGACCGACCAGACCTTGGCCAGCCGCTCTCCGAACATGGCCAGCGGGGCTCCGAGTTCGAGCGCCAGGCTCACCAAGGCGAGCCCCTGGAACGCCCAGGCGTAGGGAAGGAACCAAGACGCGATCGGCGAGTGGAGGCTGCCGAGCTCGATCTTGCGCACGTTGTCCATTGCGACGTAGTTGCGAAGGCTGTCCCCTTCGATGAATCCGAGGCCGCCATTCTTCAGCTTGGCAAGCCCGGCCAGGAAATACGCGCAGACGCAGACCAAGCACATGAGCCGGATGGCCCAGCCGTACTTGAAGTGTTCCGCATCGGCTGGGCGCGCGCGGGCGTCGAGGCTGAACGCGTCTGCGGCGGGGGCGCACGCGAGAATCAGCACATGCATCAGCCATAGGTTGTCGGTGTGAAGGATCCCGCCCCACGAATTGGCGTACGTGAGCGTGAAGAGAAGCAGGGCAGCGAACGCGGGCCCAAGAACTCGGTATCGGAACCCAAGCAGGAACGGCACGCTGGTCGCCAAGGTCGCGAAGACGACGGCACGAAACACCGGGGGGTCGAGAGGCGCGGTCATGAACGAGAGCACGCCAATCGGCTGAAACGCGGCGGCGCGATGATGGGCGAAGCTCAGCAGGTATGGCAGGCGCACGGCGACATAGATCGTGCTGTACGCGCCCACCAAGATCCGCAGTGCCGCGAGCCTCTTCGCCGGGACGCGCGGAAACCACCAACGCAGGCCGTCGGGGGCCGTTCCATCGATCATGGTGTGGCCTTGCATCGCTTCAGGGTCTTTCGGGTGACGGGCGTTGGGCCCTCCTCGAAGTACGCGACCGTGTCGAAGTGGCTACGCGCGATCTCGACTGCCACGACGTCGGCCCACTCTGGGTCGTTGGATTCGTCGATGCGACGCACGATGTCTCGGCAAAACGCGCTTGCGCGCTTGCGGCCCCCGTACACTTCATCGCGAATCATGCGCAGCGCCTGAATGACCTCCTCGTTGCCGGTCGCGAGTTCCGGAGGAAGCGGCGTTCTCGTGCCATCCGAGGACACCGCGAGCGCTTGGGTCACGACCAACCCTGGGTCGGGCTTGGCCCGCGAGAACATCGGAAACGTCGATAGTGGAAAGCTATCCTCGTCCGGGTGGCGAAATGCAGGCGACAGAGCGAGCCCCGTCAACACGAGGCTCACGCCGATGCCAACTGCGAGGTGAGCCCGATCGGTCATGCGCCGACGGAGACTAGCGCGGAGCCCGCCTTACGCCCAACGACTGAC
>JBATTM010000584.1:0-5327 GCA_049670545.1 Polyangiales bacterium | reverse complement strand
AGCTACGTCGAACGACAGGGGTTGCATGATCCGCCGTCGGACTACACCGCGCCACCCACCGGAAGCACCCAGCTTCGCTACGCCATGGTCGTCAGTGGCCGAGAGACGAACGCATCAGGGTACGAGTGTGTGCCCGAACGATCGGTCACGGTGATCAACCGCGGCCTAGACGTGAACGTTCACGCTCTGTAGTGACACTAGCGGATCGCGTCGATGATCGCGTTGAGCGTGGCACTCGGTCGCATGGCGTTTTCCGCTAGATCGTCATTCGGCAGATAGTAGCCCCCGACATCCATCGCTCTCCCCTGGACGCCGTTCAACTCGTCGACGATCTTGCTCTCGCTCTCCGCCAGCTCGGCGGCGACTGGCCGAAATAGCGACGCGAGCTCCTCATCGGCCGACGCTGCGAGAGCCTCGGCCCAGTAGAACGCGAGGTAGAAGTGGCTACCTCGGTTGTCGAGCTCATGCACCTTTCGAGACGGAGATTTGTTCTCGAGAAGGTATTTCGTCGCAGCCGCATCGAGAGTCTCCGCAAGTATCTTCGTCTTCGCACTGTCGTGTTGCTCGGCGAGGAAATCGAGAGAGGCCGCGAGCGCGAGAAACTCTCCGAGCGAATCCCAGCGAAGGTGATTCTCTTTCTCGAACTGCTGGACGTGCTTCGGTGCAGATCCGCCTGCACCGGTTTCGAACAACCCTCCACCGTTCATGAGGGGCACGATCGACAACATCTTGGCGCTGGTTCCGACTTCGAGAATCGGAAACAGATCGGTTAGGTAGTCGCGCAACACGTTGCCCGTAACCGAAATCGTATCCTTGCCGTCCTTGATCCTCGCAAGCGAGAACAGCGTCGCCTCCGTGGGCGCCATGATGCGAATCTCGAGGCCAGTCGTGTCGTGCTCCGGCAAGTACGTGTTCACCTTCTTGATGAGTTCCGCGTCGTGGGCCCTGGTTTCGTCCAGCCAGAATACCGCGGGGACGCCCGTCGCACGGGCACGGCGTACCGCGAGCCCAACCCAATCGCGAACCGGCGCGTCTTTCGTTTGGCAGGCGCGCCAAATGTCGCCAGCACCAACGGTATGCTCGATGAGCGCGTTCCCAGTCTGATCCACAACCCGCACGGTGCCCGCCGCGGCGATCTCGAACGTCTTGTCGTGGGAGCCGTACTCCTCGGCCTTCTGAGCCATCAGGCCTACGTTCGACACGCTGCCCATCGTGGTCGGGTCGAACGCACCGTTCTGCCTACAGAAGTCGACGACCGCCTGATAGACGCCGGCGTAGCTACTGTCCGGGATGACCGCCTTGGTGTCTTGGGTCTTGCCCGCAGCGTTCCACATCTGACCCGATTGCCGGATCATGGCGGGCATCGACGCGTCGATGATGATGTCGCTTGGCACGTGAAGGTTGGTGATGCCTCGATCCGAGTCCACCATCGCGAGGCCAGGCCCCTTCTCATAGATTGCCTGAAGGTCCGCGTGAATCGCAGCCCGCGTGTCCTCGGGCAACGTGTCGACTCGCGCAAGCACCTCACCAAAACCATCATTCGGATTGGCGCCGAGATCGGCCAACTTCGCACCGTGCTTGTCGAACAAGTCTGCGAAGAACACACGCACCGCGTGACCGAAGATGATCGGGTCGCTCACCTTCATCATCGTGGCCTTCAGGTGGAGCGAATAGAGCACGCCACGCCCGGCGGCATCGCACACCTGCTCACGAAGAAAGGCGATGAGGCCTTCCTTGCTCATGTAGGAACCGTCCAGAATCTCGTCGGCGAGTAGATTGAGGCCGTCCTTGAGGATGGTGACGGTGCTGTCTTGCGAGACATGCTCGATCCGCACCGTCGTCGCGTCTGCAAGCGTGACCGACTTCTCAGTGTGGCGAAAATCACCCGCTTCCATCGTGGCAACGTGCGTTTTCGAATCGGAGGACCAGGACCCCATGGGATGGGGGTTCTTTCTCGCGTACTCTTTCACCGCATGAGGGGCGCGACGGTCTGAGTTGCCCTCGCGCAACACCGGATTGACGGCACTCCCCTTGACCCGAGCATATCGTTCGGCGATCGCACGCTCTTCATCGGTATCGGGATCTTCCGGATAGTCCGGAATGTCGAAACCTTTGGCTTGAAGCTCGGCAACCGCACCCTTCATCTGTGGGACCGACGCACTGATGTTCGGCAGCTTGATGATGTTCGCCTGCGGTGTCTTCGCCAGCCGACCCAATTCGGCAAGTGCATCCTCGACGCGCTGGCCCGGCTTCAGGCCCTCTGGGAAGTTGGCGAGAATTCGACCCGCGAGCGAAATGTCGCGCAGCTCCACCTCGATCCCGGCGGGGGCTGTGAACGCCCGGAGAATGGGAAGTAGTGAATAGGTCGCCAGCAGTGGGGCTTCGTCGGTCTTCGTGTACAGGATCGTCGGCTTGTCGGTCATCGTGCTCTTCCCTCGCTCTGTTGAAAGCGGCGTTCGCGGGTCATGAGATAGGCTCTAGGCTTCGCCGATGGTTCGCACGTTGGGCGCGACTTCGAACACCCCGCGACGCTTCGCCTTCGCAAGAATTCGAAGCGCGTCTCGATAGCCGCGTCGCAGCATGGTGCGGGCTTGAAGACGTGAGGTGAAGGGCAATCGCCCGAGATCCGGAGAGACGACGAGAACCTGAATCTGCGGATACATCCGGTGAATCAAGTCGATGCCACGCTTCTCTTTCTCGTGGAGGATGATGTTCAGAGATTGCCGCGCGACAGCCAGGCCGCCTTGATAGACCAGCGATGGGCTTCCCATGCGGCTCACGTGCGGCCGGTAGACGTTCGAGATGATCACGACATCGGCGCCAGCTTCGACCGCAAGATCGATGCTGAGCGTCCGGACAACCTCTCCGTCGAGGTAGAAGCGGTCGCCGATACGATGAGGCCGAAACAGCACTGGCACGCAGCACGACGCTGCCACTGCCTTGCTGATCGGCACATCTTCTCGGTAGCCGCGCCCGAAGACCACGCGCCCTCGTCCGTCGACGTCCGCGGCGGTGACCAGCAATTGCTTGTCGAGGTCTCGAAAGTCATCGGTCGGCAGTTGTTCCGCCACAAACCGCTCGAAACGATCGATGGAGAGAACACCGCTCGAGAGATACCCGAGGCTCTGACGTTGTTCGCGGTTCGGGAGGCCGAGGAAGTACCGTGTCTTGAGAGGCGGATCGTCGAGGCCGCGCCGCCAGAACGGACGAAACCAATCGACCAGCTGACCTGGTGTGTATCCCTGGGTGTAAAAGGCACTGGCAACCGCGCCTGCGGAAGCCCCAACGCAGATATCGGCCTCGATGCCGAGCTCCTGCATCGCCCTGAGAACACCAACGTGCGCAACACCCTTCGCCGCGCCCCCAGAACCTACAAACGCCACCCGCGGTCGAGCCATCACCGATAACCTGCCACACCCCACCCGCCCCCGCGAGCCGACTCCCTAGTTCCCGGCTCCCGTCTGGGTCTTGCTGGCGTAAATCTGCTGCGTGACGTCACGCAGTAGCGGCCGGGCGTCTCGTGTGAGCGCGGATCGAGGCCACTTGTTGATCAGCGTCCGAAGCGCCTCTCGGGAGGTGTCCAGGTCCCCGATGTCGCGCGCACTCAATGCGGTCAGCCACCATCCGTCGGGCTGAAGCCCGGGATCCACGTCTTGGGCAGCGACCTGCCTCGCCAGAATCAGCGCCTCCGATGGCCGACCATCCTTGCGTAGCGCGAACGCGAGCGCGGCCTGGACAGAGGGCACCCTCGGACCGTTTGGATCGAGTTCCAGGGCCTCCTCATAGCGCTTGACCGCGTCTCCGTACTTGCGGCCCTCCGCCAACGCGAGGCCCTTCTTGTACACCTCGAGGGAGAGCTCTTCGCGAAACTGCTGCTCGTAGTCCCGGAACATCGCAGCCTCGGTTGCAGAGAGGGCTTCCTTGGCGATCGCGGGGTATTCCTTGACGACCTCCGCGCGTTTGCGGGTACGAATCAGTTCGTAGTACTTCTGGGCTTTGACTTCAGCACTCGCTCGCAGCGATGCGCGCCTGACCTCGTCGCTCATGTCGGTGCGAAGCTCATCCGCGGTGGTCTCCGCGGCGTTCATGTCCGTACGGTAGGAGTCCATCTGAGCGTCGTACCAGAGCTTGAGCCCGGCGAACGTGACGATTCCGATGACCGCGAGTGCGATTCCGCTGTCCCACTTGAACCGCCGTTCGTAGCCTGCCTGTCGTTTCGCGATGGCCTTGATGTCGGCGCCGAGCGCATTGACCAGGTTGTTGGTCTTGATGATGAGTCCCCGACTCTCGACGATCTCCTTCTTGATATCGCGTACTTCGTCTTCGACTTCCCGCATGAGGGCGGCCTACTGCGGCCACCCTTGCAAGGCAAGGACCGGCGCTTGACGGACCGCGAACAGCCGCCTACAAGCCGACCCATGAGCTCGCGATTCTCGTTGCGATTCATGGTGTTGTTGGCACTCCTTTCGTCGTTGGGGGTGGTCGGCTGCAATCAACCCGCCGACTACGCGATCGTGGGCAGCGCCGACGTCCCTTCGGTTCACGGCGATGTCGAGGTCGAGAAGATCGACAAGCAGCAAGTTCTCGTGACCGTCGTTCTCGATCAACTTCCGGCTGCGAGTCAAATCGAACCGGAGTTCAGCGAGTACGCGGTGTGGTTCGTCGTCGTGGGTGAAGACCCGCGCTTCCAGGGAACTCTCGACTACGACGACGAAGGTCGCACGGGGCGAGGCAGTTTCCCCACCGAGCTTCGAGAGTTCGAGCTTCGTGTCACCGCCGAGCGCTCGGCGACACCGGCGACCCCCAACTTCATCCTCGTGGCGTCCCAAGAGATTCGAGAGAAATGAGACATGGCTGACACCTCCGATATCAAAAAGGGCTTCAAGATGCTGCTCGACGGCGTTCCGTTCGCGGTCGTCGACCATCAGTTCGTGAAACCCGGCAAGGGCCAAGCGTTCGTCAGAACGCGCATCAAGAACATGATGACCGGAGCCGTCATCGACCGGACCTTCAGAAGCGGAGACAAGCTGGAGAAGGCGGACACGGAAGAACGAACGATGCAGTACCTCTACCCGGAAGGTGACGATCGCGTCTTCATGGACACGCAAAGCTACGAGCAGATGACGCTGACGAACGAGCAGCTCGGCGAGAACGTCCACTATCTTCTCGATGGCACCGAGTGCGACATCATGCTCTTCGAGGGCCGACCCATCGGTGTGACACCGCCGACCTTCGTGGAAATGCTGGTGACCGAGACCGAACCGGGTTTCAAGGGGGACACCAGCAGCAACACGACCAAGCCGGCGACCCTGGAGACCGGCTTGGTC
>JBATTM010000583.1:0-1692 GCA_049670545.1 Polyangiales bacterium | reverse complement strand
ACCCAAGAGTTTCATGGATGGGCTCGGCCTTCCAATCTTCGAGAGCCTGCCGATCGTCCAAGCGATGCTTAGCGAGGAGGGTGTGCGGTCCAAGCTCAAGTTGATCTCGGCCGGAAAGCTCGTCGATGCGCGCCGCCAATTGGTCGCGATGTCGATGGGCGCTGACGCGTGTCTGTCCGCGCGCGGCTTCATGATGGCGCTTGGATGTATCCAAGCGCTGCAGTGCAATCAGAACACCTGTCCGGTCGGAATCACGACCCACGATCACCATCTACAACGCGGTCTCGACATCGAAGCAAAGTCCACGCGCATCGCGAACTATGTGAATGGCTTGTGTCACGACCACGAAGAAATGCTGGCGGCACTCGGAAGACGGTCGGCATCGGAGCTCACACAAGAGGACTTGTTCGTCTGTCGAAGTACAGAAGATGCGGGGTTTTCGTGAATAGATTCGCCCTGTGGATTCCACGCCTTGCGGCGGCGGCGATCCTGATTCCGGTGGCCTACGGCAAGCTCACTGCGAGCCCAAGCGAGGTTGCCCTCTTCATGTCGTTGGGGATGGAGCCCCAAGGTCGAATCATCATCGGCATGGTCGAGCTCACTGCGGGCGCGCTCCTCTTGTCACCGCAGGCCGCGTCGGGCGCGCTTCTCGCGGTGAGTGTCATGTGCGGCGCGATTATTGCGCACGTCACGGTGCTCGGGATCGACCTCAGGCACGCGTGGCTGCTGCTGACGGTCCTGCTTAGTTCGCTCATCGTGCTCTACGTAAATCGGGGTGACCTCCCAATCGTCGGTCGGACGTTCGGAAGCGGCTCACGTTCAGTTCCTTGAAGCGGCTGCATGACAGGCGGAAACGCCGGGCTAGTGTCGGAATTCGGTGGGGACGTTTCGCGCGTTCGTCACGAGGCGGCGCGACGATTCCACGAAGCGAACGAGGGTGGCGAGGCTGCCCTTTGTGAGCTTGAGCTTGCCTTCCATCATTCCCTTGATCGGGTCGAGCTTGCCCTCGATCACGTCTTTCCAGCGGTTGTACGATGCGACGATCACGAACTTCGCTTCTTCGGGATCCCGAGTTCCTTCGACGAACCGAGCGCCGCGACATCGTCCTTCGTGTACGTCGAGGACCATCCCGGTGTCGCGTTCCAGGCCGAGAGACAGGTCGCATTTGATGATCATCGCGACCGATCCGAAGGTCCACGCCTTACCGACTTCGCGATACGCGCTGCAATGGTTGATGGCGTTCTTGTACGCCTCTGTCCATTCCTCCGAGGGGAATCGGTGCATGAAGTCGGGCGTCTTAGCCCGGAGTTCACGGGCGCGCAACGTCGTCGTGATGTAGAACACAATGTGGGTGTACGACGATCGCGCCTCCTTGCTAGATTCGGTTTCCGTCACGGATTCGCGGAACGCACCGGCGGCGTGAGCGCGCCCCCCTTCGACACGCTCAACCTCGGGCTCGACCTCGGCGACTCCGATGCGGCGGTCTCAGAAAACCGACAACGCTTCGCGAGCTCACTTGGCGTCGCCGCGGAGCGCCTGTTCGAGCAACGACAAGTTCATGGAACGGAGTCGCGCGAAGTGCAGGCGAGCGATCGCGCGAGCGAAATCCTCGGGCTCGAGGGGGATGCCCTGCTTACACGCGTGGCAGGGGTTGCGGTGGCCGCGCGGACCGCCGACTGCGTGCCGCTGCTG
>JBATTM010000582.1:0-2744 GCA_049670545.1 Polyangiales bacterium | reverse complement strand
CGCGCCTCCCGCACCCCCCGCGCCTCCGCCGGAACCCGCGCTCCCTCCCGTGCCACCCGAATCATCGCTGCAGCCCGCAGCCGCTGCACAAACGCAAACAAAGACAAGGACGCGAATCATTGAGACCTCATGGGTGGAAGACGGGTTGACGGTACCACCGTGAGATGCTGCGCGTCATGTTGTCGACAGTGGCTACGGGTCCGACGCGCCCATGAGGTTGAGCTGGTACGTCGTCTCATCGGTCGACCACATCGCGCTGATCGCGTTTCCGCTCGAAGAGACCTCCTGCAGGCCGAACTCGGGCAGGTTTCGTCGACCGCCGATGATACCCGTCATGAACCCCCGCATCGAGACGCCGCTTTGCGAGCACGTCTCCACAATCGGCGTCCCCGGGGCCAGGAACGCCACGTTGAGGAAGAAGCTTCGGTAGATGGAAAGCGGCTCCGCCGTCTCCCCCACCAGCGATGGTCGCATCTCGAACTGCGAAATCCCGGGACCAGACGGGAGCCCAAGCAGGTCGTCTTCAGTCAGCTGACCCATCCCGGAGATCGAACAGGAATCGACCCCTGATCGCATGCCTGATACGGACCAATTGACTTCGACGTTGTCGAGACGATAGCGATCCAGGACCGTGGAGCTCACGTCTGCTGGAAGGATCGTGTTCTGTAACTTGGTCTCGCCGGCGCCCTGAAGCAGCGCCTCGCGTGAGAGCCGGTCGCGTGTGAACCGCAAACCGTCGAACGACACATTGGTCGTTTCGGTCTCGTCTGGGCTGATGTCGATCGTTTGCGCCGACGCACTACCGACCCAATCACCGCAGGAGACGTTGGAGACGAACAGACGGGGCTGCTCATTCTTTGCGTCGACGGCCGCTCGGATACTCTTGAGCCACCGGCTGTTGCTGAAAATGAAAACGACCTCTTCGACGCGCTCTTCGGCGTAGTCTTGGCAGAACGGGACGAACGCCACATCCGAAACGTCGAACGGCTCAGGCAACCACTCGCCATCGGCTTTAACCAGCAGCTGCACGTGTCTTCCCTCCCGCTCCTCCATGGACAGCGGCGTCGCAGACAGGGTCTGATCGCCGATCACGAACGGGACCGGCTCGTCGTCGAGCTCGAACGTAAATCCGTTTGCGAATACGACGGTTCGAACGCTGGGGTCGGTCAGATCGATGTAGAAGTATCTGGCGGACAGGTAGTCCACGCCGACGCCGTTGAGATCGTCGAGAGCGAACACGAGTGTCTGCTGCTTGCCCGAGACCTTCGACTCGAAGGGCGGCGACGCTTCGTCCTTGACCGACGACTTGTCCATGCCGTCCCAACGCTGAAAGAAGTCGACCTCGTCGGCGTTCCAGTTGGCCGCCATGAACCTCGGCCACGCTTTGTCGAGCTCGCCGTCGAGCGCTTGATCCACCGCTTCAATCGCATCACCCGCCTCGGTGTTCTCCCACATCAGGCGAATGCGGTCGAAGCCGTACTCTTCGTCGACGAACAGGTGAAAAAGATAGCCCCCATAGATGTACGTCTCATCGCAGTTGGCAGGCTGTGCGTTCTTGGCCGGAGGTTCGTCGAGGGGCTGTAAGACGTGCGGAATGAAGCATGCGGCGTAGCCGTGCTCGGTGTTGTAGGTCGGGAACACGAAGTGCTCAGCCCAAGTCGCGGTGGACTCCCCCAGCCAATCGAGCGCCTTCGTCTCCGCAGCACCCGATTGAGACGAATCGAACGCGAATTGAAACGCGTGCATCAACTCATGGGCAACCGTCGCCGCGGTGAGCTTCGTCTCGGCGGAGCCCGTCTGCGCGAGGTTGACGGTGACGTGGCTTCGGGTGCCCTCGAAGCTACTGCTGAAACCCTCCGGGGTGGTCCAGCCGAGGTCGCCCCTCCCAGGGCGGTTGACGATGTACACGCGATACGGTTGGCCATCGAAGTGAGGAATCAGCGTGCGGTCCATGAGGAAAAGGAGATCTTCGTACGCCCCCTCGACGGCGGGGACGAGCACTTCGTCGATCAGGATGCGTTCGGTAATCGTGAGGTCGGTCGACCAGACGACCCGAATCGCCCCGTCTGCAACTTCCGCAAGGTCGAAATCTTCTGCACCTTTCTGTCGCGTTTGAGGCGAGCCGCTCTCGAACCAGCTGCCTGGCTCTTCGGGTGAGCGCATGAACGGACGAAGCTCGTCTTGGGTCTCCGCGGGCAGCCCGGAAAATCGCCGCGCCAGCTCGCGCATGATCGGGGACCCATGGATGGCGCCGTCGGCATCCAACTCCGGTGGCAAACGCTCGTCGGCGAATAGGGCGAACACTTTGTACCGGAGCGCGGTCACGTCGTCGATGTCTCCGTTCTGAAGCGCTGCGTCGATCAGGCCGATGCTGGTCTGAACGCCGGAGCGCTCGAAGGGCAACGGGCCGTCGAGCGCAACCAAGATCGTCGTGGCCTTGGTCGTGGTGCCATTGCCGTTGGTGGCCGTCAGGGTGAAGGTGGTGGTCTCGGTCACGTTGATGCTGGTGGTCGAGCCGGTCACCGTGCCGACGCCCTCATCGATGCGCAGCGAATCGGCGCCGGTCACCTCCCAACTCAACGCCGCCGAACCAGCACCGACGAGGACACCACGTGGCTCGACGCGAAAGCGCTCGATCACCGGTGCACCTTCCTGGAAGCCACCGCTCCCGCCCGCGCCGCCCGTGCCGCCCGTGCCCGCCTCGCCGGCTGTGCCTGACGCCCCGCCTGTCCCCGAAGTGGCGC
>JBATTM010000581.1:0-5506 GCA_049670545.1 Polyangiales bacterium | reverse complement strand
GACCCGGCGCCCCCAGACAGCACCCAACCCCTTGAAAACCAAGGAAAAACGACTTGACCCCCCTTTAGGCCACGGCTATAGCCGCCCGGCCCGCAAGCCTCACAATGCGCCTTTCCGCCCCTGCCATCGCCCTGACCCTTGCAGCAGGGCTCGCTTCCGCGGCGGGCGCGCAGAGCGGCGAGAACATGCCGGAGCCACCTCCCCCGGCCACGCGCCCGGTACGGACCTCTCCGAAACCGACACCGCCGCCAAAGCCGCTCCCGGAAGAAGAGCCGGCGGAGGACTACGAGCCCGTCGAAGACGCCGACTTGGCGATCGAAGTTCCGCGGACGAGCTGTCACGGCAAGATGATCCGGCGCGTCGTCGTCGTGGGTGCGCGGCGAGTCGACCCCGAAGACGTCCGAGCCACGATGAAGCTCGGCCGCGGCAAGGTTTGCATCGACCCTGAGGTCAGCCGGGATGCACGTGCCCTATGGAACATGGGGTACTTCGACGACCTGGCCATCGAATCCGACCCCTTGGGCGACGGAATCAAGCTCACCATCCGAGTGCTCGAACGCCCTGCGATTCGCAAGATCGATTTCGTGGGCAACGACGAGCTCGACGAAGACGACATCAAAGAGTCGATCGGGCTCGAGTCGGGAACCATTCTGGAGGTTCCCAAAGTCGACGAAAGCGCGGACAAGATTCGTGACCTCCTCTCGGAGAACGGATTCTTTCTGGGTACCGTCGACTACGAGCTGAAGCGTGTCCCTGGGGACAACAACCAAGTCGACATCGTCTTCAAGATCGACGAGGGGGGAGAGGTCGAAGTCCGGCGCGTGTCCTTCGTTGGAAACGAGGAGCTCCCGGCCGAAGAGCTCCTCGACATCATGCAGACGAACGAAACAGGCATGTTTTCGTTCCTCAGCGATCGCAACAAGTTCAGCCGCGAAGCGTTCGACGAGGACGTGCTTCGGGTCCAGGCCTGGTACTACGACAAGGGCTACTTGATGATGCGGGCAGCCCGGCCGAGCGTGGAACTCACGGCCGACCGCAAGTTCGTCGACATCACGATCCCGGTCGAAGAGGGACCGCGGTTTCGCGTGCGGAAGATCACGGTTCAGGAGAGCGATGGCGCCGGAAACGAAGTGCAGACCATTGCGCCGAAAGAGCAGCTCCGTGCGGACATCGACGTGAAAGAAGGCGACTGGTTTAGTCGCACCAAGATCGCCGGCGGCATCGAGGCGATTACCCGCACCTACCGCGATCAAGGCTACGCGCTCGTCGAGATCGTGCCCGGAACCGACCTCGACGAGGTCAATCACCTCGTCGACGTGAGCATCAACATCCTCCGTGGGCCGCTCGTGTACATCGAACGCATCCACGTTCGCGGCAACACCAAGACACGCGACGCCGTCATCCGCCGTGAATTTCGACTCAGTGAGGGCGACCTCTACAACCAGAGCAAGATTGAGGACGGTCGAGCACTCGCGACCCAACTCGGCTACTTCGAGCGGGTCGACGTGTCGGAGGAGCAGGGCAGCGCGCGCGACCAGATGGTCCTCAACGTGGAAGTCGAAGAGAAGCCGACGGGGACGTTCCAGGTCGGTGCCGGGTTCTCGTCGCTCGAGAGCTTCATCATCACGGCGCAGATTCAGCAGCAGAACCTGTTCGGTCGGGGCCAGTCACTCGGCCTCAACCTTCAGCTTTCGGGGATCCGACAGCAGATCGACATCAACTTCCTCGAGCCGTGGTTCCTCGGGACCGAGTGGAGTCTCGGGTTTGGGTTCTTCAAACGTATCCGCGACTTCGTCGACTTCCGACAGGATTCAACAGGTGCGAACATCACGACCGGCCATCCGCTTGGGAACCCCCGGTTGCGCCTCTTCGTTCGTTACGAGTTCGAGAACGTGGTCATTTCCCAGCCGCGTGCGAGTTTCATCGGAGGCGTCGGAGGCGACCTTCAAAGAACGTTCTCGAACATTTTCATCGCCAACGCGTTCCGGGACGGGATCACCAGCTCTCTGAGATTCACGGTCAACTGGGACAGTCGAGACAATCGCGTGACCACCACCAACGGGATCTTCGCGAACTACGCGGTGCAATGGGCGGACCAAATCCTAGGGTCCGACAACACCTTCGTTCGACAGACGGCGTTTTCGAGATTCTACAAACGAGTGTTCGGGCCGGTGGTGTTCAAGGTCAACACCGAGCTCGGCTTGATCACCTCACGAAAGATCGTTCCGGTCTTCGAGCGCTTCTACCTCGGAGGTATTTTCACGATTCGTGGCTATCCACTTCAATCGGTGGGTCCACAAGCTGGCATCGCGTCTGCCGGCGACCCGAACCTTCCCATCGTCCCTCAGGGGCGACCCATCGGCGGCGACTTCCAGGCCTTCTACAACATCGAGCTCGAGTTTCCGATCGTCGAAGCCATCGGGATCCGAGGTGTCATCTTCTCGGACGGTGGCAACGCTTGGAACCTGTTCGCGTTCCGGGATCAGTTCGGCAACTGTCAGGCACCGATTGCGCCAGAGAACGACCGCTCATCCCAGCCGTGTGGGATCAACGGCCTGCTTCGGTACTCGGTCGGCTTTGGCCTCCGATGGTTCTCGCCTCTTGGGCCGCTGCGTTTCGAGTGGGGCATTCCGATCAATCGACGCCCTCAAGATCAGCCGATTCGCTTCGAATTCACGATTGGGCAGTCCTTCTGAGAATCATTCCGGCCGGGGGCGCGTATCACCCCTGCGGCTTGACCCACAACCGGCGAACGGCTAGCTACGCCGGGCTCGAAAGGATGCTCTGATGGTTTGCAGTAGAATCGTAGTTCTCGCTCTTTCCGTGTTCGTACTCGCAAGCGCCGCCAATACGGTCGACGCTCAGGTGAAGATCGGCGTGGTGGATCTCCAACGCGCGATCAATGAAACCGAAGACGGGAGGCAGGCAAAGCGACGCCTCACCAAGCTATTCGAGGACCGCCAGAAGCAGCTCGACGGCGCACAGGAATCGCTCAAGACCCAGAAGGAGAGCCTCGAGCGTCAGCAGGACGTCCTCAGCGAAGAAGCGCTCAAGAAGAAGGTCGCGAAGTACCAGGAAGACCTGATGGCGCTCCAGACCGAGTACGTCGACTACCAGCGCGAGCTTTCCAATGCCGAGGCCGAGCTGACCAAGAAGATCCTCGACAAGATGCAGGGCATCCTCAGGCGAGTCGGACAGACCGACGGGTACACCTTGATCATCGAAGCCAACGAGGGAGGCGTCGTGTGGGTGCCTTCGAACCTCGACCTGACCGATGTGTTGATCCAGCGCTACAACGCCCAGGCCAAAAAGGGCGGCGGCGCCAAGAAGAAGAAGTAGGGCGCCGAGTTCGGCGCATTCGTGGCCCGACCTGTCAATTCCAGGTACAAAAACACCATGGCCAGGTTTTGCGTCAGAGCCGTGGTTGGGCTCACGATGCTCGGCGTTGTCGCACAGGCGACTGCTGAGGAAGCGTCCGAGCCTCGCGCGTACTACGTGGATGAGTACACGGCGGCCGCGATCCGCCACTACCCTTCGCTGCGCGCCGCAGACGCTGAGATCGACGCCGCGCGAGCCAAGCTCAGGGAAGCTGGCATCTCGCCTTTCATGCAGTTCACGGGAGACATTGGATTCTTCGTTCGACCGGGCGCGTCGGGTACGCCGATCTTCAGCCCGGATAGTCAGCTTCCACTGAGCAACGCGTGGGGCCCCGGAGTCGACGTGCAAGTCCGCGGGGGAATTCCCCTGTACACCTTTGGGAAGTACCGAGCCGGGAAGCGAGCAGCGCGGGCAGGCATCGACAGCGCCGAGGACGAGCGAGAGCTGACGCTGAACAGTTTGGTTTTCGACGTGCGACGCGCGTACTTCGGAACACAACTCGCGCTCGACCTACAAGCGATGGTCTCGGACGGGAAAGGCAAGCTGGTCAAGGCGGTCGAGAAGCTCGAGGCCAAGCTCGATGCGGACGATCCGACCGTGAAGCAGACGGACTACTGGCGCCTCCTCTCGGCGTTGTCCGAGATCGAGTCACGGGAATCGGAAGCCCTGAAGCTGGAGGCGTCGGCGAGAGCTGCACTCGAGATCCTCTCGGGGATCGAGCCCGCAATCGTCCCCGAGTGCTCGCTCGAGCCGGTGAAAAGCGAAGTGCTCGAGCTGAGCGAGCATCTTGATCGGGCCTACGCGGCTCGCCCTGAAGTCGGCCAGCTCGAGGCTGCCAAGAAGGCCACCGATGCCAACCTGGTCGTCAAACGGGCGGGCTACCTGCCCGACATCATCCTGGCACTCTCGGCGAACTACGGCGTGACCCCGATCGTGACCGACATCAACAACCCTTTCATCATCGACCGCGGCAACTACCGAGGCGCGTTCGCAGGCATCGTGGCCAAGTGGAGTCTCGACTTCGGCGGCAGCGCCGCGCGCGTCAAAGCCGCGAAAGCCGAGATCGCTGCGCTTCGCGCGAAGACGGAAGAAGCCCACAAGGGGATCCGCCTCGAGGTGACCGCCCTCTTCGAACAGTTACAGGACGCGAAGCGACGGATGAACTCCTGGTCCCGGGCCGAGAAGGAAACGCGGAAGTGGTTCGTGACCGCGGGACAGGGATACGAAGTCGGGACCATGACCGCGGGAGACCTCGAGGACTCGATCGCGGGCTACTTCAACGCACGCGCGAAGCACCTGGCCGCCGTCGCGGAGTACAACATCGCGATCGCAGGTCTTGAGCAGGCCACCGGAGTCCCGCTCGTCGACGTGGGCGGTTGGCGGCCGCCGGGCTGCGACGAATAAAACCTCCGCTATAGTCGTCTCAATGAGAGCTATGCGCCGTTTTACCTCGATTTCACTAGTGATTTTCAGCCTTCTCGCCGGTTGGGGCTCCGCCCTCGCGGAGGAACCGACCTCGGCTGAGCAACCCGCTTCGACCCTCACCGCGCGCCAGGCCAAGGCTGCCGAAACCTTCATACGCACCAAACACAACAAGGTGCGCGCCGTTCTTCTGCAGCCAGACACGCCAAGGCGCGCGAACCGACTGACCGAGCTCCTCGGTGAGTTCCTCGACTACGAGAAGCTCGCCCGCCTTTCGCTCGATCGCGAATGGGACAAGCGGACGCCCAAGGAGCGGGCTCGTTTCGTCAGCCTTCTACGGCAACTCGTAGAACGTCAGTACCAGCGCAACATGGAATCAACACTCAAATACAAGGTCAGCTGGGTGGGCACCGATCTACTTGGCGGCGAGGACGTGCTGGTCAAATCCGCCGCCCGGTCCCATAAGAACACGCGCCAGCCCCCCATCACGATCGACTACACGATGAGCCCTAGCGGAAAAGAGTGGCGAGTCTGGGATATCGCCACCGACGGAGTCAGCCTCGTGAAGAACTACCGTCGCCAGTTCAGCCGCGTCAACAAAGACGAAGGCTGGAGCGTCCTCATCACCCGAATGGAAAACCGCCTCAACTCCACCGAAGAAGCACCCTAGAAAAGGGGACAGTCCCCTTTAGGCAGGGGTTAACCC
>JBATTM010000580.1:0-4661 GCA_049670545.1 Polyangiales bacterium | reverse complement strand
CATAGAGCCCGGCCCCGAACCGCCGACAAATCGATCGAAACGGCCAGTTCGTCACGCCCGCCATCGGCGCCAACACCACCGGCGGCCACACCGAGATCTCCCCAACCCCCACCGGTGCAAACTCCCCCACACGCGCCACCGGCACGCCTCGATTCACCAAACTCCGATACACCAAATCCATAGAAAAAGGGGACAGTCCCCTTTTAGCAGGGGTTAATCGCTCGGCCTTCTTAACCCTTCGAAAAAGGGGACTGTCCCCTTTTCTTCGTTCTTTTCTTCGTTAGTTGACGACGGCTAGGTGGCGGGTGGCGTGGGTGTGGAGGAGCTTCATGCGCCAGTCGACGCCGATGAGTTGGCCGGGGTCGAGGGGGACCCAGATGTTCTCGCCTTCGATGACCTCGCTCGAGAAGATCAGGTGATTGACGTAGCCGCTTTCCGACGGGGCTTCGCACTCCGGGGATAGGCTTGGGCATGTACCCCGATCGGCGCAGCGGGTCTTGTAGGTCGACCAAAAAAGCTCTTTGCCGCCCTCCGCCGCCACCATAGTCGTGCCGTCCGTTACGATCGTGGTCAGCAGAGACGGCTCCTGAGCGGGATCGGTGTCACAGATTTCGCGCACCTGCTCGAGCGTGGACTGTAGTGCCATCGACGTTTCCTCGACGCCGATCCGGCCAGCGAGCGGGCCGTGCTGCGACAGGTTCGTGAGAAAAAGAAAGAAGAGCACTTCGCTGTCGGTGTCACCGAGGATGTACCGCCGTAGTCTAGGGGCCACGCGCCGCGTGAGAACTTCTCGGTGTTCGGCGAAGTTCCGAATGTCGCCGTTGTGCGCCATCACCCACTTGCCGTATTGAAAGGGGTGACAGTTCAACACCGACAGCTCGCCGTGCGTCGCCCGCCGAACGTGTGCCAGCACCGTTTCCGACGCCACGATCCCGCTCACACGTTGAAACAACGCACAATCGATCGCGGTCGTGGGGCTGCGGGTGATGTGGGGTGCGCCATCCACGTAGAACGCCACGCCCCAGCCGTCCCGGTGGTCCTTGCTCTGGCTGCCGAGCGCATTGTCGGCGTCCATCAGCGACCGGTGTACCTGGCTCTGGATCACGCTACGAAAGCCGAAGAGGCGACACATGACGCCTGCATTTTGACACGAAGGATGCCCCAGCGCCTCTTCTGCTGTTCAGCGTGCGTCACCAGTGTTAAGGTTCGCGCCCGTGACGCGTTTTCGGCGCCTTTTCATTGCAAACCGTGGCGAAGTCGCTGCGCGCATCGCGCGTACCTGCGATAACCTCGGCATCACGCCGGTTTTCGGAACCTCCGAAGCGGACCGTGAGGCGCCTTACATTCGGGGGCGCGAGTCCGTCGTCGTTGGTCCGTCGCGCTCGAGCCAGAGTTACCTCGCCGCAGAGCGCGTGGTGCAGGCAGCGGTGCAGTCGCGATGCAGCGCGCTTCACCCGGGGTGGGGGTTTCTGTCCGAGGATCCGCGCTTCGCGGCCCTGTGCGAGGCGCACGGTGTCACCTTCATCGGCCCAACGGCCGGGGTGATGCAGAAGCTCGGTCGCAAGACACCGGCGAAGGTGGCGATGGCCGCTGCGGGGCTCAAGCTGATTCCTGGGAGCGATGGGGTTCTCCAGAGCGTGGAGCAAGCGGCTGCACTGATCGAGTCCGCTGGCCTCCCTGTGCTGCTGAAGGCGGAGAGCGGCGGAGGTGGGCGCGGGATGCGAGTTGTGCGTGACGCCGCAGAGCTACGCGAGGCGTACGATGCGGCCCGTGCCGAAGCGCTCGCCTGTTTCGCCGACGACCGCCTCTACCTCGAGAAGCTGATCGAGGGTGGACGGCACATCGAGATCCAGCTGCTGGCGGACAAGTACGGAAACGTCGTTCATCTCGGGGAGCGCGACTGCTCGGTCCAACGCAACCACCAAAAATTGATCGAGGAGTCCCCCGCGCTCGTTCTCAGTGACGAAGAGCGCGCTCACACCCTCGCCGCGGCGGTCGCTGCAACACGCGCCATCGGTTACGTCGGAGCGGGTACGATGGAGTTTCTCCTCGACGCGGGGGGGGAGCTCCGGTTCATGGAGATGAACGCGCGACTTCAAGTCGAACACCCGGTAACCGAGATGCGCACCGGAATCGACCTCGTCGAGGCGCAGATCCGGATTGCTGCGGGCGAGCGTCTGTGGTTCTCTCAAGAGGACGTTGAGCTTCGCGGGCATGCGATCGAATGCCGGATCAACGCCGAGGATCCATCGAATGCGTTCGCCCCCAGCCCGGGCGTGATCGACCGCTGGGTCGCCGTGGAACGCGATGGCGTACGAATCGACACGCACGTCGAGGAAGGATACGAAGTGCCGCCGCACTACGACAGCCTGGTCTGTAAGGTCATCGCTTGGGGCAACGACCGGAACGAAGCCTGCGATCGACTCGCGAGCGCTCTCCGCGACCTCGACTGTGAAGGGATCGCGACCACGATTCCCCTCCATCTTGCAGTGCTCGCCTCTCCGGAGTTTCGCGACAACCGGTACGACACGCGCGCCGTGCCCGGGTGGAGCTCCTGATGGCACACGTCCCCGTCGTTCCGATCGGCCACGCCCGAACCGCCGTCGTCGATTCACCGACCTTCGATCGCGAGGTTGCCGGCCATGCTCCGCTCGTCGACAAGCTCGACGCCGCCCGCGCAGAAGTTCAACGAGGGTGGGGCGAAAAGTACGTCGACCGCGTGCACGAGAAGGGCAAACTCACCTCGCGTGAACGACTCGACCGGCTGAAGGACGAAGGGACCGAACTCTTCGAGGTCGGTACGTTCGTCAACTTCGGGGCCGACTTCGGCGGGCTCCGCTCTCCGGCCGCTGGTGTCATCACCGTGTTCGCGAAAATCGAAGGCCGCTGGTGTGTCGTCATCGCGAACGACAACACCGTGGCGTCGGGTGCGTGGTGGCCCAACACCCCCGAAAAGATCGAACGTGCGCAAGAGATGGCACTTCGCCTTCGCCTTCCAACCCTCTATCTCGTCGATTGCAGCGGCCTCTACCTTCCCGAGCAGAGCAAGAGCTTCGCGGGTGCTACAGGCGCCGGCCACATCTTCAAGAAGAACAGCTTGCTGTCCGCGGAAGGTGTCCCCCAGATCGCCGGAGTCTTCGGGGATTGCATTGCGGGCGGCGGCTACATGCCGATCATCAGCGACCGCGTGTACATGACGGAGCAGGCATACATGGTGATCGCAGGCGCCGCGCTCATCAAGGGCGCGAAGAGTCAGCACATCACCTCTCTCGACATTGGCGGCCCTGAGGTCCACGTCCATCAATCGGGCTGCGCGGACGAGCGCGTTCCCGACGACGAAACCTTGCTCACCTGCCTGCGGCGCGAAGTCGCCCGATTGCCGAGTTCGGGCGCAGCGTTCTATCGAGGCGGCGTCGAGTCGATCGAGCCGGCCCATCCACCTTCGGAGCTTCCAGGGTTGATTCCCGTCGACCATCGCCAAGCGTACGACGCTGAGGAAGTCCTTGCGCGCCTGTGTGACCAGAGCTTGTTCTGGGAGGTGTTGCCGAACGTGGGGCGAGAGATGATTTGTGGCGTGGCGCGGGTAGGGGGGCTCTACGCGGGGTTCGTCCTCAACCGGCAGGGATTGGTCGATGACCCTGAGGCGCCGTCCGAGCAGCGCCCGGCCGGGATTCTGTACCGACAAGGGATCGCCAAGATCAGTGCGTTCAGCCGCGCATGCAACAGCGATGGCCTGCCCCTGATTTGGCTCCAGGACATTAGCGGTTTCGACATCGGCGCCGAAGCCGAACGTCATGGGTTACTCGCGTACGGCTCGAACCTCATCTACACGAACAGCACGAACGACACGCCAATGTTCACAGTGCTGCTGCGAAAGGCGTCTGGTGCCGGCTACTATGCGATGGCGGGGCTGCCGTACGACCCCATCGTCCAGCTATCCACGCCGATCTCACGCCTAAGCGTGATGGAGGGCAGAACCCTCGCGATCGCGAGTTACAACAGCAAGCTCGATGACGACTTCGAGATCATCACGCAGGACCCGGCGGAACGCGCTGAGATCGAGAAGAAGATGACGGAGGTCGAAGCGCGTATCGACGCTGACATGGATCCTTACGTCGCGGCTCGGCAGATGGATACAGACGAGATCATCCACGTGGGCGAGCTGCGTGACTGGCTCCGCGTACTCGTCGAAATGAGCTACCAAGGCACGGGCTATCGACGAATCAAGAACCCGCGGATTTGGACGATGCATGACTTGGATGTCCTCGCTCACGGAGGTCCAGCGTGACCTCTGAGTTGGTCGTTCGAGCGGTCCCGCAAGACGGCGAGGCGCTGGCATTGGTCGCGCCCTCCGTCGGTATCTTCGCTCCGGAGGTCGCTGTTGGAGAACTCGTGTCGCCAGGCGAAGTCATCGGTGCGATCGAAGTGTTGGGGGTTGCTTCGGTGCTGCGTTGCCCCGTCGGGGTGACGGGCCGCGTCGTTGACGTGGTGGGCCACGGGATCGCGCGCGTGCCTGTCCAATACGGGGACGTTGTACTCGTGGTGTCCGTCGCTGCCGAGCTCGGCGTCTCGAGCGCGGCCGACCATGATGCCGGTGTATCGTCGGCCGCCCTGGCGTTCGTCGCCCCCATGAGTGGGCGCTTCTACAGTCGACCTTCGCC
>JBATTM010000579.1:0-2639 GCA_049670545.1 Polyangiales bacterium | reverse complement strand
CCGTTCGCCACCGCAAGCGACCCTTCCAGATCTCCGATGAGGTTCTTCACGTAGAACTTCCGCACCTTCGTCCCGTCGAGAATGCAATCGAACGAGGTCTCGGTCACCGAGATAGGAGCGCCTGTGGAAGCGCCAGCTCCGCCCGTGCCGGCGGTTCCAGCGTCCCCTGCTGTCCCGCCGGTGGAATTGCCATCATCGTCGCCACACCCGAGGAGCAGAGCTCCAGCGCAGGCACCAAGAAGTAAGAGTCGAGTCGCGATCACGTCATTCCTCCGTTGCGCGACGCAACGTAGCACGGATTGAGGTACGGACGGTCTCGCGGATCGAGCGCACGACACGCATCCCGGGGGGCTTACTCTATGGACGGACGCGAGCGGTATAGAGGGGAACGTCACGAATCGACAGCACGCCTGGGTCGGCGCGGCACACGCTGGGAATCCCGTTGACGACTCGCATCGCGGTTCCAGTCACGATCCCCGTGTTGTGGTCGCCGTCGTCTCCTTTGAGATCGATCTCGCAATTGAAAGACGGGGATCCTTCGATCGCAATCCGATATCCCGATTTGTCCAGCGGCAGACGTTCCCAATCGGGGGCCAAGTCACGGCGAAGCCTTTGGGTGTGCGACGAGACGACTACGGGGCGACCGTCACTCAAGCCTTGCACTTCGAAGCGGACCCCTGCGCAGGTGCCCGCCTCTATCGTGCCCATGTCCGTCTCGAACGATTCGGTCGCAGCGACGCGCTCGCTCTCTTCGCGGATTTCATCGAGCTCGAATCCAAGCGCATCGGCGACCAGTTCGATGACGCTTCCCCATCCTGCTTTGATCGCGCCCGGGTGAAACATCGGCGCCTTGAAATCGAGAGGTCGACCAAAGCCGAAGAACTCACCGGTGAAGTTTGGGTCTGCGTAGGTCGAGTAGTCCATGATCTCCGTCACACGCACACAATCGACTCGTTCGCACCCAGCCGCGAGGATCAGCGGGATCAAATCACCCGTGAAGCCCGGATCGAAGCCCGACGTATAGAAGCTCACCCCATGCGTCGCGCAAGCCTCTTCGAGCGGGCCGGTGAGCTTGCGACTCGCGAAGGGCGGGTAGACCATCGACACGACGGCAGTGTTGGCGACGTTCTTGCCGGAACGCAGTATGCGAAGCCAATCGTCCAACGCCTCGTAGACACGCGTCTCCCCTATGGCCATGTAGCAAACGCAATCGGCATCGAGCGCGAGTAGTGCGTCCTTGTCGTCCGTCGCCGCGATGCCCGTGGGCTGCGAGAGGCCGCAAAGCGAGGCAGCATCCTGGCCGACCTTGCTCTTGGCGTGGGCGTGAACGCCGACCAACTCGAGGCCCGGGTGGCTGAGGATTCCGCGAAGCGCACGGTAGCCGGCGTTCCCGGTTCCCCACTGGATCACGCGCAGGCGTTTGTCCGCATCGCCAGTCATTCGCCGGACTTCTCGCGCTCCTTCTTGGCCTTGCGATAGGCCTTGGTGAGCAGCTGGGTTGGGTGGTGCCCCCACTCACTGACTTTCCCATGCGTGGTGGTCTGCCATGTGTTGTCGTCGACTTCGACTCCCCCGTACCCAAATTCGAAAAAGAAACCCGAAGGCGTGTACCCGTAGAACGAAAACATTTTGTCATTCGGGTGACGTCCAAGCGTCTGATGAACCATGCCACCCGAGAACAAGAAGCGATCGTAGCAGTATCCGACTTCATCCATCGCGCGAGCCTCGATCATGAAGTGCAGGATGCGTTTGTGGTCACCCTTCGCGAATGCGAAAGAATGGTGACGGGCGTTCGCATGCATGAAAGTCACATCGATCTTGTGCCCGAAGTACTCACACCGGATGTAGTCACTCAAGCGCAAGCCAAGAACGCTCTCGTAGAACGCCTGATGCTCTGCTGTGTCCTTGGCGGTGACCACCACGTGACCGAGACCCTGTTCGTCGGCCACGAATCCGGATCGAACTACTTCGGATGAGAATGAGTCATCCGCCATCTTCGGCCCCGTATAGAGCTCACAAGGGTGACCAGCGGGATCGCGAAAGAGCACGAGCGTGTCGACGTTGCGGCGAGCCGCCTGCTCGTTGGATCCCCGCTCGACCTCGTGGCCCGCGGCCTCGAGGCGACCGACGACGTCTTCGAGGTCGCCAGGGCTGCCCGCCTCCCAACCCACGGCGACCAGGTCATCGGCAGGCCCCGGCACGATGAAGAACCGCTGAAAGTGCGAGTCCATGCGGAGCGCGAACCCGTCTTCACCGCCGTCGTCGACGATCGCGAGACCGAGCACGTGGGCGCCGAAATCTCTCCAGGCCGCGAGGTCACTGACCTCGAACACCAAGTATCCCAACTGCGACGCGCCACCCATTTGCCTTGCCTCCGCGGCGAGCATAGTACGACGATATCGGCTCGCACGGAGAAAGGAAGCGCGTGACTGGTCTGCTGGACCTCGAAGGAAACGTCGTCATCGTGACCGGCGGCACGATGGGCGCAGGCAAAGGGATTGCCCTCCGGTTCCTCGAAGCCGGCGCGGACGTCACGATCTGCGCACGCAACGCACCGAGCGAGCCCGTCACTGTGGGAGACCGAGAAGCGCACTTCGTGCGCGCGAACGTCCGTGACAACGACGATATCGAACGGTTGA
>JBATTM010000578.1:0-33116 GCA_049670545.1 Polyangiales bacterium | reverse complement strand
ACCAAGCCCCCGAGACAGATTCACGTCGGCGCTCATGCCCTCGATATCTTCGCCAAGACGCTCGCGCCCCGGAGTCGAATGTCGGCCCCAGCCAGAGATCATGGAAAGAGGTGGCTCAAGCATCGCGGTCGCATTGTAGCGCGCCGATTCGCGCAGACCTAGGCCACTCACGCGGTCGCGGGAGGAGGTCGATTCGATCGGGCGCGCTTCTTGGGTTTCGCCCGCTTCTTGCCGCGTCCGTTCGAGCCGGCGCTGGACTTGGGCAAGACCGCGCTCCGAAGCTCATCGGCACGGTCCGTACGCTCCCACGTGAACGATTTCTCGGTCCGCCCGAAATGACCGTATGCCGCCGTTGGGGTGTAGATCGGACGCAGCAAGTCGAGCGTCTCGACGATAGCCCGAGGTCGAAAGTCGAAGAGCTTCGAGACCTTGGAAGCGATCTTCTCGTCGTCCACGACGCCGGTCCCGAAGGTCGTCACGTAGATCCCCATCGGCTGAGCCACGCCGATTGCGTAGGCGACCTGCACCTCGCAGCGCGTGGCCAGCTTGGCCGCGACAATGTTCTTCGCGACGTAGCGCGCGAAATACGCGGCGCTTCGATCGACCTTGGAAGGGTCTTTGCCGCTGAACGCGCCCCCGCCGTGTCGACCCATTCCGCCGTAAGTGTCCACGATGATCTTGCGGCCGGTGAGGCCGGCGTCGCCGAACGGGCCACCCACGACGAACCGTCCCGTCGGGTTGACGTGGAATTTCGTCTTTCGGTCGATCATCTTCGCGGGAAGGGTCGGCTTGATGACCTCTTCGATGATCGCTTCCTTGAGGTCGCGATGCTTGACTCCCTCAGCGTGCTGGGTGGACACGACGATCGCGTCGAAGCGCTTGGGTCGTCCATCTTCGTACTCGACGGTAACCTGACTCTTGCCGTCTGGGCGCAGCCAGGGCAGCACCTTCCGCTTTCGCACCTGTGCGAGACGCCTCGCAAGCTTGTGCGAGAGGTCGATGGGCATCGGCATGAGCTGCCGCGTCTCGTCAACCGCGAAGCCGAACATCAGACCTTGGTCGCCCGCGCCCTGTTCTTTACCGCCGGTCCGGTCGACGCCCTGCGCGATATCGGGCGACTGTTGCTCGACCGCCGTCAGAACGCCGCAAGTACCTGCGTCGAATCCCATCGACGAATCGGTATATCCGATCCCCGTGATGGCCTCTCGTACGATCGTGGCGATGTCGATCGTGGCCTTGGAGGTCACTTCGCCCCCCACGACCACGAACCCCGTCTTCACCATCGTCTCGACCGCGACACGCGAACGCGGGTCTTGCTCTAGATAGGCGTCGAGAAGGGAATCGCTGACCTTGTCGCAGATCTTGTCGGGATGACCCTCGGTCACCGACTCGGAGGTGAAGAGATAGCCGCTCATAGCTGGCGGCCTTGTATCCGCCGCGGCCACGCTAGTCAATCGGAGCGAGGAAATTCAACGTCAGAGACTGAACAGGAGTGAGTTCGTCGCGAATACGTTCAAATCGTAGGTCAGGCATCCGCCAGGGAGTCCCTTCCCTTGGACGCCAACGATCACCTGCCCCACCCCCGAGGTTCCGGCACTGTCGCATCCTCGCGCAAGCCCTATCGTTCGCTCTTCGGAGACGCAGAATTTGTAGCCATCGATGGATGCGGTGCTGCCCGTGCAATCCTCGATTCCGGACTCTCCGTTGGGACAGATATACGCCATGTAAAGTTGTGAATCGCTGTCCGGTATCAGCAACTCGGCCACAAGCAGAGTCCGCGCATCGAGAACGTCGAGGCGATAGTAGTCCATGTCAGTGGTCTGGTGAATGGTGCCGTCGATCGAAACGCCCCAGACTTCTTGCATGCAAGTCGGTGTAGCCTGGCCTCCGCATATCCGAGCCGCCGCTGCAGGTGTGTCGTTGACCTCGTAGGCGTCCTTGCAAACACACTTCCCACTCTTGCAGGAGAAGCCGTCGCCAAAGCCATTGTCCTGACACGAGCCGCACAGTGTGGCTTGGCCGCAGATGTTCGCAGCACCACACTCGACATCTTGTGCTTCACACGTGCAGTCGCCGAGGCACTGAAACACCAGATCTCCGCTCGAGATCACGCACTGCTCATCATCGCTACAGGGTGGGCATTCCGTCTTCCCCCCACAGCCGTTGTCGAAGCCACCTGGCGGCGAGCATTCGTTTTGGCTGCATGGAAACTCAGGGGCACAGCACTCTCCATCAACGCACACCTCACCGTCGGCGCAGTTGCCGCATCCCTGGTCACAGTTGACTCCTACGGGGCAGACGCACTTGTTGCCGTCGCAGACCTGCTGGCCAAAGCACCCACCGCAATCGATTTGCTCTGCCGCGCCACCGCAACGAGTCGGCACGATTCCACACTCGGCCCCTCCCTCGACAGTGGCGCAGGTCACCTCTTCGCAACCACAGAGGAAGTTCTGATCGTTGGCGCCGCACTGGGTGCCTGAGGGGCACGACCCACACTCGATCGATCCCTCGCAGCCGTCGGGAAGGTCTCCGCACTCGACCGGGATGCCAAGGGATGCAAACTCCCCGATGATCTGGTCGCACGACTTTGGCGTACAACCTGGTTCCTCGGCGTCGTAGCAGCGGTTGTCGCTACTCCAGCAGAAGTATCCGTTCGGGCAATCGTCCGGTTGACCACACCCGAAGAGCCCGTTGGGGATCGACACGTTACAGGCCGGAAGCGCGAGGAGAAACACCCCCAAAGTCAGGATGAACTGAGTACGCACTAGAACCGTCCTTTCACGCTGAACCCGGTGGGCCCGATACTCAACTCGGGAATCTTCTCCTCGCGGCCGCCGGTCAGTTGCCAGATCACCCCACCGAGGACGCCCGCGGCGCCGACGCCCAGAAGTGCGATCCCGGTCTTCGTCCGACGCGGGCCCCGGTCCGCCTGCCCCTCATAGTCTGCGAAGCTCGAACCCTCGGGGGCGCTCGATACGTCATTTTGGTCACGCTGGCCGAGGCCCAAGAAGACCGCACCGGTCACCATTGCGGCGCCCCCGACGCCCATCGTGATCCAGGGACCCGGGCCTGGCCCAACGTGCTGGGTCAGTGGTCGTTCGGCGCGCACTTTCTCGGCGGCCTCCATCGCCGCGCGGCGAGCTTCGATCTCGGCATCGAGTTCGGCGCGCTTGCGTGCTTGGATCGCAGCACGTAGCACCTCGATTCGACCTTCCACGTGCTCACGGTCGGGCGAGTCCGGACGCGCCGCGATGTAACCCTCGTACGCCTCGAGCGCCTCCGCGTCTCGCCGCATGCGGTCTGATACGGTCGCGATATTGTACAGAAGGTCCGGACTCTCGGTGAGCTCGTACGCGCGCTCGAACCGGGCCAGCGCAGTCTCGAAATCTCCCTCTCGATAGGCGCGGGTCCCGGCGGCGAAGGCTTGCTTCGCTTGCACGATTCGTGTCTCACGACTCGACGAACCCTGCGCAGAGACGTGAACGGCAATGAGTAGTACGACCGCAGCGCCTGCGGCAACAAGAAGGAAACGCATCTCCACCCCAAACAAGTAAGAACGCCGCGTCACGGCGTTCCCTCAACGTAGCAGTGGAGCGACGGAGGGGGTTACTCGTCCGTGATGCGGGGCGGGCTGCCCTTCACGATGCGGGTATCTCCCTGCCAGGATTCGCCAGCGTGCGGGTAATCTAGATTGTAATGTAGACCACGACTCTCCTTGCGCCCTTCCGCGCAACGGATGATCAGTTCGGCGACATCAGCGATGTTCCGCAGCTCCAGCAAGTCACGGTTGACGAGGTGCGCCCAGTAGTACTCACGGATCTCGTCCTGCAACATCTCGATTCGGCGCGACGCCCGCCGGAGCCGACGGTCGGTCCGGACGATCCCGACGAAGTTCCACATGAATCGTCGAATTTCTTCCCAGTTTTGGGTCACGACCACGGCCTCGTCGCTCGCGACGGCCTCACCCGGGTCCCAGTCGGCCACGTTGGCAAGCTGCTTCTCGGTGAGGGGTCGCGAGTCGCGACGGGCCGCCATCGCCGCCCGATGCCCATAGACGAGCCCTTCGAGCAGGGAATTGGAGGCGAGTCGATTGGCACCGTGGAGTCCGGTGCATGCAACTTCTCCGACTGCCCACAAGCCTGAAAGCGTGGTCCGCCCCTCGTCGTCGACGACGACCCCACCACACATGTAGTGGGCCGCAGGAACCACGGGGATCGGCTCCCGGGTCATGTCGACGCCGTACTCGAGACAGCGCGCGTGGATGTTTGGGAATCGATTGCGGAGATACTCCGGTGTCTCGCGCGACATGTCCAGGTACACGCACTCAGCGCCCGTGCGCTTCATCTCGTAGTCGATAGCGCGCGCCACGACATCGCGCGGCGCCAAGTCCTTCATCTCGTGGTGACCTTGCATGAACGCGGTGCCGTCCCCCGAACGGAGAACGCCCCCTTCCCCGCGAAGCGCCTCGCTGATGAGAAAGCTCTTGGCCTCGGGGTGATAGAGGCACGTCGGATGGAACTGAAAGAACTCCATGTTGGCAAGCTCGGCGCCCGCGCGGTACGCCATCGCGATTCCATCGCCGGTCGCGACATCGGGATTGGACGTGTAGAGATACACTTTGCCCGCGCCACCGGTCGCAAGAATGCTCGCGTTCGCAAGGAAGGTCCTCACTTGAGACGTGGTCTCGTCGAGCACGTACGCTCCGATGACTCGCAATGCGCCATCCTCCTCGGAGAGCACGACGTCGATCGCCATGTGGTCCTCGTGAATCGTGATATTCGGGGATGCGGCTGCCGCTTCGACCAGGACACGTTGGACCTCTGCGCCGGTGATGTCCCCCGCATGCACGACGCGGCGTGCACTATGGCCCCCCTCGCGCGTGAGATCGAGCGCCTCACTCTGCTCGTTGAGACTGAACTGCGCGCCGAGCTCCATGAGCTCATGGATTCGACTCGGACCATCGCGCACGACCATCTCGACGATCTCGCGATGAGAGAGACCTCCCCCGGTCTTGAGGGTATCGGTCACGTGAGCCTCGAACGAATCGGTAGGATCGAGAACTGCGGCGATCCCCCCCTGAGCCCAGTTCGTCGCGGAATCGGTGCGACTCCTCTTGGTCACCATGGTGACCTTTCCGTGGAGGGCGGCCTCGAGCGCGAAGCTCAGCCCCGCCACACCACTGCCCAGGACGAGATAGTCACATTGGGAACGCATGAACGGGGCAGTGTACCAGGGGAAGGTTTCGAGTTGTACGCGGTCGTGCGCCGGGCCTACAGGTCGATCTCGTAGGCGCCTCTAGGGTCGGTAGTGGCCAAATAGTATTGCAGGTAGGTCACATCGTACCCCCCCAGATTCGAACAGACGTGATCGCCCTTTCGATACCCAGGCACCGACAGCGTGGGCCCGCCCGTCGGGAGGAAGGCGACGACGTCGAAGGCCCTGGGGCGAAAAAGTTCGATGAGCCGACTCACTGCCTCGGTGAGCTGACCGCCGAAATCGTGGTTCGTCTCGAAGCTTACGTAGCTGCCGACCTCTTCGGGGGTCACGTGCACGGCGTAGTACTCCTCGTCGCGAAGCGCGTTCAGGGAATATCCCGCTGGCTCGAAGACATACTCGTTTGTGGCGAAACCCGGAACGATACTGTCGAGGCCAACCTTTCGCGCGAGCGACTGCTCCGATTGCGCTTCGGCCCCGATGAAGCGACGCGCCACATTCTCGTCAATGCCGTGCATCAAGACTTCCAAGGTCGGGTCGGTAGTCTCGGGGGCGAACGGGCGTGTGCTATGAAACATCTGGACGTGCCGGCCATGCTCGTCGCCAAATCGCAGCGCGCGACCCGGGATCATCGTCTGGAGCCTCTCTGCGTCTTCATAAAAGGTAGTGGGCTGCCGCTCGGGGAAGTGCTCGTTCTTGCGCTCGTAAACCAGGAACGCGACCGAATCGATCGAGACGTGGTGCAGCAGACGCTCGAACGCGTCGACCAAGGTCGTAAGACCACACGTGACCATCACGCAGTAGTCGTCAAACACAAACAGACTCGATTCCGAGAGAACGTATGCGTCGCAGTATTCGTTTCGCGCGACGGACACCACGTCTGCGTTCGCGGCGCGAACGACCTCCCGCCACACAGAATCCCCGAGAGCACGGAGCGAGGGCGAGTCGGGCGTCACCACCAGCTCCAGCTTCTTCTCGGTTCCTTCGAAAAAGCTCGGGTTGGGCATGGAATCCGTGATGATGCGCATAACCCGCGCACATGCAAGGGCTCGGCCTCGGTTTTGGCGCGTCCTCGGAGCGGAGGATACACTCCGTGACAATGCGCGTCTCTGTGCACATGGCGACAATCGCAACCACGCTGGTGCTCTGCCCAGCGGCTCAGGCGGGGGCCGACATTTACCGATGCAAACGGTCCGACGGCACGCAACACTACACCAACGTGCGCGAGCGGGGCGGTCGTTGTCAGGTGGCCGTTCGTGGACGGTCGACGCCGAAGTCCAAGTCTCGTTCTAAGGCATCGGCCTCATCGGGGCGCAAGCCGAGAGCCGCTAGCACGAGAGATCCGAGCCGGTACAGCCGCTATGATGCGTTGATCGCGGAGGCGGCCGCGCTCTATCAACTGCCAGGCTCGTTCCTCCGCGCGGTGATGCGTGTCGAAAGCAATTTCAATCCTCACGTCGTGAGCAGCGCGGGTGCGATGGGCCTCATGCAATTGATGCCGAGAACCGCGCGCTCGATGGGTGTGGCCGACCCGTTCGACGCGCGCCAGAACGTCCTCGGCGGGGCACGCTACCTACGAATCCTCGCGAACCGTTTCAAAGGTGACTTGATCCTCACGGTGGCGGCCTACAACGCCGGTGAAGGCGCGGTCGACAAGTACGATGGCATCCCTCCCTACAAGGAAACCCAGCGGTACGTCCGAAGAGTGTTGAAGCACTACTACGCATACCGCTCGGAGGCGCCCCCTTAGCCCATGACAACGACGCTGATCGCCGCCGTGGTAGTAGGACTCCTCGCCCCGGTGCTTCGGGGTCTCATGTGGGGCGTGCCGTTCAGTCTGTTGTCGATCGGTATGGTGATCGCGTCGTTCGTCGGTTCGGTACTGACAGCACTGGTGATCGGAGCCGCCGCGAGCGTGGTCCTTCGATTCACCTCGCTCACCCCGGGAGAAATGGATACGCTGAGCGGCATAATCGCCGGACTTGGCGCGCTCGTCTTGCTGTGGAGTTCGGCGAGGCGAATGCGGGAGGTCCGAGGCCTTTCCTTGCTGTGCCAGAGGCTCGCGGAGGAAGACGCGAGGTCGGTGGCGCTGCAGTCGTTGAGACGCTTGCTCGATCGAGCCGCACGACGAGACCGCGGGCGTCACGCGGGATTGGTCCTGATGGCGACTGGTCCGTTGACTCAGTCGTCCCATTGGAGCGAAGCGCGCGAACAACTGGCAGCCATCGACGACTCGGCCTTGGAGCCGACGCAGGCGATGCTCCGCAACCAAGCACTGGCCACGTGCCATCTGCATTTCGACGACACCGAAGCCGCCCGTCTCGCGATCGAAAAGATTTCGCGTCCCGCAGAAGATTCGATCGAGGTATGGCTGGTCGCCATGGAGGCGCTGCTACTCGCGGTCACGGGAAACTCTGAGGCGGCCGGTGCAAAACTCCGTGACCAGGATACCGAGGACAACCCCTCCCTCGAGGCGTCCCACCGACTGGTCCGAGCGCACATCCTGGCAGCAGAAGGTCGGCACGTGCAGGCCAGAGAGGAACTCGACTGGTTGCTCCGGGCCGCAGGGCGCACGGGGCTTGAACGAGTGCTGAAGCCCCGCGGGCCCGCAACCGAGTTGGCGCAGTCGATGCTCGCTGAGCACGCGACGGCTACTCCTCAGGCTTGAAGATCACCTCCTGGGTCGTGTCTGCGTCGTAGAACTCTGGTCGGCGGTCGAACGTGAGTGCGCCAAACGTGTTCACGAAGAAGGAGAACGCAGCGAAAGCCCAGAACAGTCGATCGAATCGGCGACCATTGAGCACGACCAGCAACAGCAGCAGGGGAAGGTAGTCGAGCGCAAAGCGGTATCCGAACTGAACCCAACCCGTGTTTTGGTACAGAAGGCCGCACAACGCGGTTGGCACGATTGCGGCCCAGAGCCCGAGAATGCGCGAATCGATTTGTTTCGGGACGAGGCTCCAAAGCAGATTCGGCGTCGTGAACCACAGCGCCAGCCCGTGCCGACTGATGCGAACGAATGGCCGAGACTCGTAGAGCCAGGGGAGCGACGCGAAGAACACCGTGAGGTTCCGCGATAGGTAGTGAACATCGAAGAGACCCCACGTCTCAATCCGGGTGCGCCAGCGGATCTGCAGGAAGCGGTGACCAAACTCCGTGGGATCGTCGAAACGCGCCACGTTGTGAACCATCGCAAGCGCCACACACGCCCCAATGGGAACGAGGAATCGAAAGATGACGCGCGCGAAGCCTGCGTGTGAAGCACGAACTGTGTCCGTCCCCCGATACGCCGACCACGCCTCCACTGCGAAAAACGGTGCCAGCAGGATGGTGGCTGGGCGGCTCAAGAACGCAAGACCTAGGAAGAGGCCGGCGAGCGAGGGCGCGCGGGAATTGAGAGAGAAGAGCACATAGAGGCATACACACGCGGTCGCGACCACGTGTGCTGCGAACCAGACACTTCCTTGGACGGCCGCAAAGAAGAAGACGGAACCAAACGCGAGGAGAGCGGTGACCAAGAGGTCTTCTACATGGGTGCGACCGCTCCAGCCTCGTTCGCGAAGTGCACGCAACACCAAGTAGAAGAACGTGGGTGTGAGGCCGGCGACCAAGAACCAAAACACGCGGTCGAGAAATCCGAGACCGAAGACCGCCACCCAGGGAAGCAGGAGCGCGGCAGGCAGCGGCGGGAACGAGACGTACCAACGGTATCGCATCGAGTCTTCGGGGAACGCGTATCGACCTGGGGGACACGCCGAGGAGCGAACGTGGTCGAAGCATGCCCAATCGTTGGTGCCGGGTGCGACCGAGCCCAGGTCGAGTCGACCGTCGAGCCATGCGGCCGCGAGGTGGACGTAGTGATTGTTCGGCGATGGCGAGAAGAGGCGCGTGCCAGCAACCCCGCAGTAGACCGAAGCCGAAACTACAAAGACCGCGAGCGGGGTTGCCCAGCGCTTCTGCCAGATCGACACCCCGGCAGGATACCCGCCCTCGCGTCGCCGAGGCGAGGATTGTCCAGCTTGACGCAATCGAGGGCGCGTCTTAGGAGACATCGGTTGCCCACCTCCGGAGGTAGTTCATGGGGTCTCCGAACCTCGAAGCAGTGATACAGGCCCTTCGCCAAGTTGAAGACCCGATCTTCCGAAAGCCGCTCGGCGACCTCGGCACGCTCCTCGACGCACGCCTAGAAGAGGGGCGCGTCTGGACTCAGATCAAGGTGAGCTCTCCGTCCGAGGAGGTGCGCAAGGCGGTCGAGGAACGCGTCCGACAAGCGCTAGAACCCCTTGGTGTCGAATTCATCGAGGTGGAACTCTCTGTCGACGTCCCGACGCGAGAAACGACGAGCACGGATCCCATCCCCGACGTGCGCAACGTGATCCTCGTCATGAGCGGCAAGGGCGGTGTCGGAAAGAGCACCGTAGCCACCAACCTGGCACTCGCGCTCCGGCGGCTCGGCTCTCGCGTCGGCTTGCTCGACGCCGACATCTACGGTCCTTCGCTTCCCACGATGCTAGGCATCGAGGGACATCCAACTTCGAAAGACGGTAAACGGATTCAACCACTCCAGCGCTTCGGCGTGAAGTTGATGAGCATTGGCTTTCTCCTCGAGGATCCCAAGCAAGCTGTCGTTTGGCGCGGTCCGATGTTGCACGGTGCCCTCCAGCAATTCGTGAGCGACGTCGACTGGGGCGGGCTCGACTACCTAGTACTCGACATGCCGCCTGGGACCGGGGACGTCGCACTCACACTCGCGCAGAAGCTCAAGATCACCGGAGCGATCATCGTGACGACTCCGCAGGAGGTCGCCCTCCAAGACGTCTACAAGTCGGTGTCGATGTGCAAGAAGCTCAACATACCCATCTTGGGGGTGGTCGAGAACATGAGCTATTTCGTCGATAGCGCCGGTGTCACGCATGAACTCTTCGGGCGGGGCGGCGGTGAGCGCATCGCCGAATTCGCCGACGCACCCTTGTTCGGACAAGTCCCGATCGACCCCCAAGTCCGAGAATGGGGCGACCAAGGGACGCCGGTGGTCCAAGCGGCTCCGTCGTCACCGTCGGGCCAGGCGTTCACGAGCATCGCGGATGCCCTCGCCGAGCGGGTCGCCAAGGAACACTTCGATCGCGCCGGCGGCGAGATCGCGCCGGAAGGCGAAGGCCCCAAGAGACTTCGCATCCTTCGCTGAGCTATAAGAACACGCGTGGACCTCTTCGAGCGCCAAGCCGAGGCAAGCTCGCCTCTCGCAGATCGCATGCGACCGCGCCGCCTGGAGGATGTGGTGGGGCAGACGCACCTCCTCGGCGAAGGCCACCTCCTACCGCGGGCGATACGAGCGGACCGGATTCCCTCGATGATCCTCTGGGGGCCCCCTGGCACCGGAAAGACGACGCTGGCAAACGTAATCGCCAACGAGACCGAATCGGTGTTCGTTCCGTTCAGTGCGGTTCTCGGTGGCGTGCCCGAGCTTCGCAAACTCATCGCGTCGGCGAAGGAACAGAAGAACTACTACGGCAAGAAGACGATTCTCTTCGTCGACGAGATCCACCGCTTCAACAAGGGACAACAGGACGCACTTCTTCCGCATGTCGAGAACGGAACCGTCACGTTGATCGGGGCCACGACGGAGAATCCCTCATTCGCTGTCAACTCGGCTCTCCTGTCCCGCACGCGGGTGTTCTCGCTCGAACCGCTCGCCAGTCAAGACCTGCACGCGCTGCTCCAGCGCGCCCTCACGGACAACACCGGGCTGGGTCACCTTGCGCAGACCATCGACGACGACGCTGTCGATACGATCGCGGATCATGCAGGCGGAGATGCGCGGCGTGCCCTTTCGGCACTCGAGCTGGCAGCGGAGTACGCGCAGTCGACCGGTGTTGCGCGCATCACCGTCGCGATGGTCAAGGAGGCACTCGCGACGCAAACGTTGCTCTATGACAAGTCGGGGGAGGAGCACTACAACGTCATCAGCGCGTTCATCAAGTCGCTTCGAGGAAGCGACCCTGACGCTGCGGTCTATTGGATGATGCGGATGCTCGAAGCCGGAGAGGATCCGATGTTCGTGTTGCGAAGGATGCTGATCTTTGCGAGCGAAGACATCGGCAACGCGGACCCGCGTGCCCTCGAGCTTGCGGTCAGCGCAGACTCTGCGTTCCGGCGCCTCGGGATGCCGGAAGGGACGTTCGCCATGGCGCAGTGCTGCACCTACCTTGCGAGCGCACCCAAGAGCAATGCCTCGTACGAGGCCTGGAAGTCGGCCCAGTCCGACATACGCGAGCACGGAGCACTTCCCGTGCCACTCAAGCTTCGAAATGCTGCCACCCGAGACATGGAATCGTGGGGCTACGGCAAAGGATACCGCTATCCGCACGACGAAGGCGGGCACAGTGCGGGAGAAACGTATCTCCCCGACGAGCTCCTCGGGCGTCGATACTACCGACCGAAGGAAGTGGGCTTCGAGGCTCGCATCCGCGAACGCCTCGCTCGGCAGAACGCCGTGACTACCCGACCGGCGGACGGGTCGGGCGAGCCTGACGGAGGCGAATCCTGAACACGGCAGCCCCCTTCTCGCCATCGGCCTCGATCGTGCCACCAACACCGTCGAGAACGACCGCGGCGGCAAACAAGCCGATGAAGCGGCTGTAGCGACCGTCGAGGCGACCCTTCAGGTTTTTCTGTCCCTCGAGCGTGAATGCCGAATCCCGCAACTCGGGCGCGATGGCTTCCCCCTGATCTTCGACTTCAATGACGACGTGGCTGTCCGCTTCGAATACGCGAATTCTCGCGGACGGGTCGAGTACATACGCAGCTGTGTTGTGCAAGAGCAGGTCGGCGACTTCGAACGCCACTTGCGCGCCCTGCGCGTAGAGCTGACCCGTGGTGTCGATATGCACTTCGATCGGTACTGGGGTCCCCTCGCGCTCGAGGCGCTGAATGAACACACCGACGTCGCCGTTCGTGGCCTCGAGCGGGATGTGCCCGGTGAGCCACCGACTGATCCAAGCAACCAGGTCTAGACCCCTCCGCAGCTCGCCGACCGCGAGTTTGAGATCTTGAAGCGCATCGGCCGAGTCGGCGTCCGGAAGCCCGACCTCCTTCAGAAAGTCGACATTGGCCGTAATCGTGGCCGCGGGATTCCTGAGATCGTGAACGATCAAGCCCAGTGCTTGGCCGAGTTCGTCCGCATCGATGGCGTCGGGTTTGACCACGACGAGTCAGTACCACGGGCCCCAACTCAAGGAAAGAAGAGCACCTGTTCGGACCCGTGCTCTTCGACCAGCGCCGCGACGTGAGAGAGAATCGTGGCCCGTCGGTCCATAATCGCTGCGATTTGTGCATCGTTGAGAAGAGACTCACGCGCGTGACTCGGATCTTGGGCCAGCTCCATCTCGATTGCGTCGCGGTCGAGCCGCATCAGGCGGTCGATGACAACACTCGAGAAACGCTCGGTGCGGACCAGATCCTCGAGCAATCGTTGGTAGAGCGCCTCGTTCATCGAAGAAAAGGCGTGGTCGTGGTCCACGAGGACCGCGCGCGACCGATCGGGCGTCATGAGAAGGTTGCCACCGCTATAGCGATCCCAATTGGCGACCAAGAAATCGAAGAGCGCCATGGTCGAGAGATCGCGCGCGAGAGGGGTCTTGCCCGTCGGGATCTCAGCACCGACGACAAGCCATGCGCTCCATCGGTCACGCTGGTCGTCGAGCCCGCGGCGTGCACCCTTGATCCAGTACGACGCTGCGCCATCCACGAGGCCGCCGGGTTGCCACACCGTCGCCCTCGCGACACTTCGCCAACGCGCGAGTTTCTCTTTGTGAAAACGTGATTTGATCTCGACGCGGGTGGCTTGTCGGAAAACGGTCGGGGGCACGTTGTCGAGCATGAGAAGCCGGCCTACGCGATAGGCTGCGATCTCCGCACGATACCCGTCCTTGTGACCGTGGCTCTCGACTTTGTACCCGGCCGTCGTGCGCGAGACGGTTCGCATTCGGAACGAAACCGACGTGCGGCCTACGGGCTTGAACTGACGCGACGGAGACGTGGCGAGGGTCTGTACGAGAACGTCCTGTGGGACGTCAGTTCCCACGAACGAAGGCAACGAATCGACCCCCGCACGTACGTCAGAGCCCGTCCAAGCGACAATCGCTGCTGCTAGCAGGAGGCTAGCGCACTCCCGCAAACAAGTTTTTCGCAATGACCATCCTCTGGATCTGCGAAGTGCCCTCATAGATCTGGAGGATCTTCGCATCACGCATTAGCTTCTCGACGGGGTACTCGGTGATGTACCCGTTGCCACCAAACACCTGCACCGCGTCAGTGGCGACCTGCATGGCGCTGTCGGCGCCAAACGCTTTGCTATAGGACGCCACTAGTGAGTTTCGGCCGCCCTGGTCGATCTGCCAAGCCGCCTTCCACACCAGCATTCGCGTAGCCTCATAGCGGATGCCCATCTCGGCGATCATCGCCTGCACCATCTGGTGCTCCGCGATTGGGACTCCGAACGTCTTGCGTTCGAGAGCGTACGCGATCGATTCCTCCATCGCCCTGCGCATCAGGCCGCAAGCCCCCGCGCCGATGTCCGGGCGTGTGCGGTCGAAGGTTTGCATGGCGAGCTTGAACCCGTGACCTGCTTCGGCGAGGACCCCGGCCGAACTCACTCGGACCTCGTCGAAGTTGATGACCGCGGTGTTGCTCGCACGCTGCCCGAGCTTGTCTTCGGTCTTTCCAACACTCACCCCGGGTGCGTCTCGATCGATGACGAAGCCCATGATGCCGCGATGCCGCTGCGAAGGGTCGACCGTGGCAAAAACGACATACCAGCGCGCCCAAGCTCCGTTGGTGATGTAGATCTTCTCTCCGTTGATGATCCAGTCGTTGCCGTCTTTGACGCACCGAGTCTGAATGCCGGCGGAGTCGCTACCTGCAGCGGATTCCGTGATCGCATACGAAGCGAATACCGGTTCGGACGTGAGCATTCCGAGATACTTCTTTTTCTGCTCGTCGTTACCGGCGATGAGAAGCGGTGTCGCAGCAAGCGTATTCGCCGTCATGCTCGTCTGAATGCCGGTGCAGCCAAACGCAAGCTCTTCCGTCAGCAGGACGTTGTCGACCTCCGTCAGACCCGCGCCACCATAAGCCTCGGGAATCGTAGGGCCGACGAGTCCCAGTTCCCACGCTTCCTTGAAGACTCCCTCTGGAAAGACGTGTGTCTTGTCGGCCTGTGCGGCGACGGGGATGATCTTCTCGCGCGTGAATCGTCGCGTTTCTTCGACGAGGCTCTTCTGTTCCGCCGTGAGTTCGAAATCCAACATGGTCTTACCTCTTCACTAGACTACCGCCGTCGTTCTTGCTCGCGGCGGGCAAGCTCTGCGCGCACCGCACGGGCTCCCATTCGAAACCCGAGGGCGAAACCGATCAGCAAGATGCCCGGGATGTAAATGATGTGTGCAATGGAGGGCACTCAGCGCCCTCCTGAGGCTCTGATCTCTGCACTTAGCTTCTGGAGCTCGTCGGCGGTCTGCCGTTGCATCATGCGCATGCGCAGCAAGAAGCCGAACAACAGAATCCAAACGATCGCGTATGCCGCGAGGAGCAGCGTGCCTCCCGGAATACGCTCCGCGTCGGCGCCGCGAACACCGACGAACTGCGTGGCGCGCTCGTCCGCGGGGTCCTCACTCGCGGCGTCGGAGGCCGAGCCCTCTTCGGCGATGGGCGCCTGCGCGAAGAGGCTCGACGAGGCGAGCACCGGACCGGCTATCGCGAAGGCCACAAACAATGCTCGCATGAGATTCCCCGTCATTGGTGCATCAATTCGAAATGAAGTTCAGCTGTTCGTTCACGCTGTCGCTCGAGCACGACGCGAAACCAGATGAGCAAGATCGCAAGTCCAGTGAACGCGACGAAGCTGAGACCGAGAGCCCAGTACATCTCAGATTCGAGCCCCCCACCCTTGCCGGTGATCACCGTGGGGTGGACGCCGCGCCACCGTTGGACGCTGTAGTGGATCAGCGGAAGGTCGATCAATCCGAAGATCGCGAGGCCTGCCGCGAAGCGCTTCTCGACGTCGCCGGCCTCGCCCATCGAGCGAAGCGCCAGATAGGCCGCGAAGATCATCCCTGCGAGCAGCGTCGTCGTCAGCCGCGGATCCCACGTCCACCACACACCCCACGCCTTGCGTGCCCAAAGGGGCCCTGTGAGAATGACGATCATCCAGAAAAGAAAGCCGACCTCGGCGCCTGCGACGCCGAACGCGTCCCACTTCGGGTCTCGCTTCACCAGGTACAATAGACTTCCGACCGCAGACACCCCGAAACCGACGTACATCGCGTAGGCGCTCGGCACATGAAAGTAGAAGATCTTCTGCGCGAGACCCATCTGCATCTCGACAGGAGCCACCGCAAAGATGGTGTATAGGCTCACACCGAAGAGCACGAGGGTGCTGACCAGCAGCAGTGCCCATACGGTGGAGCTGCCCGACTTCCGTGCTCCGTTCATGCTCATGATCGCTGCGCAAGCTAGCATGCGCTTGGTCGCGCGTCAGCCTCCGATCGAACCCGACTCCGCATCCAAATCGCTTCGGTTTGCCGCGTTTGCGACCCACCGCTAAAGACCGCGCTGATGGATCTTCTCGACCGACGCTTTCTGTTCGTGGTCGGCAAGGGCGGCGTCGGCAAGACCACTGTGGCAACCGCGCTCGCCCTCGAGGCGAGTCGCCGCGGCAAAAAGGTCCTTCTGGCGCTCGTCAACGCACAGGAGCGGGTCAGTCGCTTGCTCGACTGTCCCCCTATCGGTGCAGACATCGTGCATCTACAGGACAACCTGGACGCAGTGAACATGACCCCGGACGCCGCGCTCGAAGAGTACGGCATGATGATCCTGCGGGTCCGCGCGATCTACAACGCTGTCTTTGACAACCGATTGGTGCGTGCCTTCTTGAAGGGCACCCCGGGGCTCGAGGCTTGGTCCATGCTCGGCAAGGCCTTCTATCACGCATGTCCACCCCGTGGAGAGCCGGACTATGATCTCGTCATCGTCGACGCACCGGCAACGGGTCACGCGCTCGACATGCTTCGCGTGCCGTTCGTGATCGAGAGCGTCGCGCCACCCGGCATCCTGCGCCGCGACGCCGGACGCGCGGTGAACTTTCTGCAGGACGCCACGCAAGCCGGGGCGGTCGTAGTCACACTTCCAGAGTACATGCCAGTGAGTGAGACGCTCGAACTCGCGACCGCGCTGGAGGACGAGCTCGAAGTCCCCGTACTCCAGCTCGTGATCAATCGCGTGTTGCCAGTGCTCTTCGAGGATGCGGAGCGCGACGCGATCGTCGATTTGCCCGGGCATCTCGAGATCGGGTCCGACATCCGCGATATGGCGACCGCCGGGAAGCGCCGGGTTCTCCGTGAAACGGTCCAGCACACCGCGATGAAGCGCGTTCGCGAACGCGTGAAGGCGCCCTGCAGGGAGCTTCCGTACCTGACCGGCCTCGAAACCGATCGCAGCGCGATCGAGTCACTGAGTCGAACGTTGGCTGGCACCGACTGATCGCTTGCGAGCGCGTTCGGATCCACTAGCTTCTGCCTCGGACATCATGCCAAACTCGGCCACCTCAGGACTCTCGTTCCAGACACCCTTGATTTTCGAGCAAGGGTCTCCCAACCGGACGGGCGGCTCCCTCGATGCCGACGACCTGCCGAACATCGATGCCCCGAGCGCACTCGGGTCCATGGCCAGAAGGATTCCGGCTGGACTTCCGGAGGTCTCGGAGCCGGAGGCGGTGCGTCACTACGTGCGACTGAGCCAGCAGAATTTCGCGATCGATACGGGGATGTATCCCCTCGGCTCGTGCACCATGAAGTACAACCCCAAGGTCAACGAATGGGCTGCCCGCCTCCCGGGGTTCGCCGATCTGCACCCGTACATGCCGGACGACCTTGCCCAGGGTGCGCTCGAACTGATGTGGCGCCTCGAGAGAGGGCTCGCTGAGGTTTGCGGAATGGATCGGGTATCCCTGCATCCCGCAGCAGGCGCGCAGGGCGAGCTCACCGGCCTGATGATGATCCGGGCCCATCACCGGGCCCAAGGCCGCGATCCGCTCAACGTGCTGATCCCAGACACCGCGCATGGCACCAACCCCGCGTCATGCGCACTCAATGGGCTCAAAGCGGTTCCCTTCCCGGTCGGCGAAGACGGGATCGTCACACCAGAGGCACTCGCTCCTTTCATCGACGACGGCGTCGCGGCGCTCATGATCACCAACCCCAACACAGTCGGGTTGTTCGAAACTCACATTCCGGAGATCGCCGACATGATCCACGCCAAGGGCGGCGTGGTCTATGGAGACGGCGCGAACCTGAACGCGCTCATGGGAAAGACCCGACCTGGTGATCTCGGAATCGACGTCATGCAGTTCAACCTCCACAAGACGTTCACCACCCCTCACGGTGGGGGAGGCCCCGGATGCGGGCCCGTCGGATACAAGGCATTGCTCGACCCCTATGCCCCCGTGCCGGTCGTCGAGAAGCGCGAGGGGCGTTTCGTCCTCGACCACGGAAGTCGTCCTGCGACGATCGGACGGTTGCGCTCGTTCCATGGCAACTTCGGAATGATGGTGCGCGCCTACACCTACCTTCGCGAGATGGGTGCGGCTGGGCTTCGCAAAGCCACGGAACTGGCCGTCTTGAACGCCAATTACCTTCGCGTCCGTCTTGGAGAGACGTGGCATGTCGCGTACGATCGAACGTGCATGCACGAGGTCGTGATCAGTGACCGGCATCTTCGATCTTCACACGTCACCACCATGGACGTCGCCAAGCGCCTCATGGACTACGGCTTTCACCCGCCAACGGTTTACTTCCCGTTGGTTGTCAAGGGCGCCATGCTCATCGAACCAACGGAGACGGAATCGCTTCAAACGCTCGACGAGTTCGTCAACGTGATGCAAACGATCAGCGAAGAAGCCGCCACCGAGCCCGAGATCGTCACGACCGCACCACAGACTACGCGTTTGCGTCGTCTGGATGAGACGCGCGCCGCCCGAAAGCCCGTTCTGCGCTGGCGAGCTCCTGAGCCACCGCGCGCAGCATCGTCTGCTTCTGGTGAAACGGCAGAAACGCGGCCTTGAAGCCGTTGATGATCATCCGTCGAAGATCATCGTGATCGAGGCCCATCTGGGTGTGGCAGAGCCAGAGTTCCTTCGAAACGGTGGTGTCGGTGATCAATCGGTTGTCGGTGTTGATCGTCACTCGAAGCCCGAGGTCGTGGTACAGCTTCAACGGATGGGTGCGTAGGCCTTTGACCGCCCCCGTCTGTACGTTCGACGACGGGCAGCACTCGAGTGCGATGCGGTGGTCGTTCACGTAGTGCAGCAGATCGCCGTCCTCCCGAAGCCGACACCCGTGACCGATCCTGTGGGCGCCACATACATGGATCGCCTGATGAATCGAAGCCGGCCCGTACGCCTCACCTGCATGGATCGTCACCGCAATATTGTTGTCCCGAACCAGCTTGAACGCCTTCAGATGGTGCTTGGCGGGGTTGTCGTACTCAGCACCAGCCAAGTCGAACGCCACGACGCCGCGGTTCTTGTACGCGACGGCCAACTGCGCCATCTCGAACGATGACTCCGGCGAAATGTTGCGAATCCCGCAGAGGATGACGTTGGCAACCACACCGTGGTCTTTTTGCGCATCCCACAACCCTGCCAACACGGCTTCGACCACGGTGGTCAATCTCAGCCCACCGCGCGTGTGGAGCATCGGCGAGTACCGAACCTCCATGTAGCGAACGTTCTCAGCTGCAGCGTCCTCCGCGAGCTCATACGCCACTCGGTGGAGAGCGTCTGCCTCCTGGAGAACCTTGAGCGTCGTGTCGAAGGCCTTGAGGTACTCTACGAGCGACCCGGTGTTCTCGCCCGCATGCAGCGCGTGCGCGAGCCCCTCGGGAGAATCAGAAGGTAGCGAAACTCCCTGCCGCGCCGCGAGGTCCAGTATCGTCGTCAGCCGCAGCGATCCGTCGAGATGGACGTGGAGATCGGTCTTGGGCAACGTTTCGATGTATGGAAGCGAGAGCTGCATGCGCCTTCATTGTACCGAATGGCCGTCCGAACCTCCATCGGCCCCAGATCGCCGCATTTGCCCATAGATTACGTGGGCGTGGTCAACGTCTCGATCACACTCTCGAGGTGTTTCGCGGCCACGCTGACCCGGGTGGGCATTCCGCCGTTCAGGCCCAGCGCGCGAACCAAGTCGATGCCGCTATCGAATCGTGCTGCGACAGTCACGGTGGTCTCGTCATGAACCAGGGATATCGGCGCGAGCTCCTGGCCCATCAATAGAAGCGCGGTCTTGTCGTAAGGGCCGTCACGACGCGTCGCATCGCACACCGCGAGACGACCCCTCACCGCATAGCGGGCGGACAACCGATGCGACTCTCGCTCCATCGCTTCGAGCCCGGACGCGTATCGCTGGAACTCCCGGTACATCGCGGGGTCATCGGCGCCATCGACCAGATAGCGAACCATGAGCCCACGGAGGCCCTCGTCACGTGCACGGGCGCGGAGCGCTCGGTCGAGCACCCGGGCACGGCCACTCGGCTCGCCAAGACGGGTGTCGATTGCGCGCGCGTCGTCGTCGGCACCGGGATACGGCTCAATCCCACCTCGGATCCACTTCGCCGCGGAGCAGAGGCCGTCGAAATCGACATGGCAGCAGACGGTATCGACGGCGCCCGCGAGGGCGACACGCTCCTCGGTAACCATTTCGGGGCAAGCGCCATGCTGGGCCTTGGTTCGGAGCACGAATCGAGGATCGTCTTCGAAATCGACGTGCCGCTCGTGGTCATGGTGGTCGATCCACATCGCCAGACGCGCCCCGAGCCCACGAATGAAGGGAAGGGTCGTCTTTTCATAGCTCGCGCCGCCCGCGTTGGCGGCGAATGCCACGTCCAGGACGACCACCCTCCCCGGAAGACTGTCAGGCTTCGGTAGCTTGCGCGGCGTCCCGTAAGCCAAATGCGGGAAATTACCCACATGTCGAGCATGGGGCGCCCTCGAAACCAGCGCAACCGCTCTCATGCTCTCGCTGTTTTTCCCAAACCGATGTCTCGGGGAAACAAAGTGGAAATGGAGACCAGCCATAGATCCCCCCGTGCCGCTGCCGTTGGGTGCGCTGCGGACATGACTAAGAGGTGAGAGATCATGGAAGACCAACTAGCAGAACTGGCGGCGTCGACAGCAGACCTAACGATGTATGCGAACGCCTTGTGGGTTCTCGTTAGCGCTGCACTCGTTTTCTTCATGCACGCCGGGTTCGCCCTCGTGGAGAGCGGGTTCTGCCGCAAAAAGAACGCGGTAATGGTGCTGATGAAGAACTTCGGCGTCGTCGCGGTTTCTTCAATCGTATTCTACCTGGTGGGATACGGGGTGATGTTCGGAGAGGGCAACCTGTTCATGGGCCTTTCGAGCTTCTTCCCGAACAACGGAGGCGCAGACGCAGATCTTCCGCCCTACGTGTTCCTATTCTTCCAGCTGGTGTTCGCCGCGACGGCATGCACCATCGTGTCCGGGGCAATCGCCGAGCGCGGCCGGCTCCTGACATTCTTCATTTTCACGGGCCTTGCGACCATGATCATCTACCCGGTCGTCGGTCACTGGGTGTGGGGCGGCGGCTGGCTCTCTGAAGCAGGCTTCATGGACTTCGCCGGCAGCACGGTCGTCCATGGCGTCGGCGGCGGCATGGCCCTCGCGGGCGCGCTCATCATCGGGCCACGCCTCGGCAGGTACATGGCGGACGGCAGTGTCAAGCCGATGCCAGCCCACAACTTCCCGCTCGCGGCACTGGGCGTTCTGATCCTGTGGCTCGGTTGGTTCGGGTTCAACGGCGGCTCGGAACTCGCCATCGATGGTGAAGTCGGGCGCATCGTGCTCGTGACCAACATCGCTGCCTCGGCTGGCTTCATCGGCGCACTGGCCTGGATTAAGGTTCGCAGCGGTCTTCTCGACCTCTCGATGGGGCTGAATGGTGCGCTCGCCGGGCTCGTCGGCATCACCGCGGGCTGCGCCAACATCACGGGCGGCTGGGCGATTGCGGTCGGCATCGTCGCCGGCATGCTGGTTGTCGAAGGCGTCTTTCTCCTCGATAAGCTCAAGATCGACGACCCGGTTGGTGCGATCACGGTGCACGGCATTTGCGGCATCTTCGGCACGATGGCGGTCGGCCTCGTCGGCTACGGCAACGCGGCAGAAGGCACGGAGCCGGTCGGTCTCCTGGTCGGTGGCGGCGCCTCGCAGCTTTGGATCCAGACCTACGGTGCATTCTCGGGCGTACTATTCGCGTTCCTCGTGGGTGGCATCCTGTGGCTTGCACTCAAGTTCCTCGTGCCGGGTGGCGTCCGCGTCTCCGAAATGCACGAACTCGAGGGTCTCGACATCTCCGAGTGTGGCGTCGAAGCCTACAACGAAGAACTCGCTGGCGTGAGCGCTGCCCTTCCCGAGGGTGCGCATGCGCACGAAGCAGCTGGGGCGATGGTTCCAGCGGAGAACAGCTAATCGTTCGGGAAGAGGGGTGGAGTGGCTCCCCGGTCTGCTCTGCCCTTCTTCCCTACCCTTTTTGAATGGACCAGTGGAGAGACCCTGTGACTAAAGGTTTGGTGCGTGGAGACACGCTGGAGTGGAGGTATTGATGAGTAAGTTTCTTTCGATAGCGGTGATGTGCGGTCTGGCATTTCCCGCAATGGCCCTCGCACAACCGGAGGCGCCAAAAGAAGTCGCGGATGACATGGTGACCGAGTACGAGGAAGTCGAAACGGTCGTGGTCGAGAAAGCCGACGACGTCGAGGAGACGGTGACTCCGGCTATCGATGCGGTCCCGCCTCCCAAGGTGGCCGCTGATGATATGGAGGCGGAGTACGCGGGCGACGAAGATGCACACCCCTTCCTCGACGGACTTTCGTGGCAAATCATGGCGAGCTCGTTCTACCGGCTCGGCGGCTACGTCGGTTCGGGTGTGCTTCCCGGTCCTTACAATACCCTTCTGAGCGATACCGGACGTTTGGGCTACCCCTACACGGGCTACAACGGGTTCGGCCTGAACTTCGTTGGTGGCATGGTTCAGTATACGGGCGAGAAGTTCGGCGTCACGATCGACCTCCGCTGGGGCAATGGCGCCGCGCTCTTGACCCCGCTGGCTCCGGTCAAGCAGGGCTACGTGAGTTGGATGCCGACCGAGCGGCTTTCGTTCGACATCGGTTTCTACGATACGATCTTCGGAGCTGAAGTCGCGGACGAATGGGAGAACGCGAACTACACGCGCGGCGCGCTCTACTTCCTACGCCAGCCGTTCAACCACTTGGGGATCCGAATGGCCGCGGAGCTGACCGACTCGGTCGGCTTCACCATGATGCTGACCAACGGCGGCGTCTTTGGCGGCGGCGGCTCGCTGACGTCCGCGGAACCTTCCGTGGGACCCGGTGTCGATAACAACGCGACACCGACGATCGGCTGGCAATTCTCGTTCGCGCCGGGCGAGGTGTTCGGCCTCTACGTCGGCGGCAACCACGGAGCGGGCGCCGACTTCGACAACCGCAACTGGTCCAACTTCTTCGATGTTGTGGCGACCGTGTCGGTCGATTGGTTCACCCTGATCTTCAACGGCGACTACGCGACCCTCCCGAGCCGCGGGGGGGGTGACGGCGGCCTGCAGTTGCAATACGGTCACAGCCTCGCGTTCATCTTTGATGCAACCGAAAAATTCTCGATTGGTCTTCGTGGCGAGCACCTCAGCGGCAACGACCAAGAGCGGACGATTAGCTCATCCTTCGGCTATCTCGCCACGGGCACGATAACCTTGCGCTACAAGCCGGTCGAGTACCTCGTCCTGAGCCTCGAGGGTCGCGGCGAATGGACTTCGCGCGACATCTACTTCGAGCGTGGTGGTCCCGTCGATCCGACGACGGATGCCTTGCTTCCAAGCCAAAGCAAGAACTACGCCGTCATTCTCGGGTTCAGCGCGCACATCGGAAACTGAACGGGCACAACGAATACCAACCAAAAAACGGGCAGTGAGGGCCGGCTCCTTTCGGGGGGGCCGGCCCTTGCGTTTCTTAGCCCTAGAACGGAGGTTTGCCTTGCGCTCGCAATATCTCCTCCGGGGTCGTTGCGTCGGCGGGCATGACATAGCGAAGGGTCCGCGCAGACTGACCGGCCGCCAACAGCACCCAAGTGACCAGGACGAACGACGCCGTGTAGACCGGTAGTCCGACGCGCGTGAGAATCGTCGCGAGCCCCGCCGTCACTTCGAACGTCAAGACCACGCCGAGCATCGTGAACAGGAAAGATCTCCATGTCAGCACGAAGAAGAGACCACCGAGGGCGATCGCGGTCAGCACGCCGTTGTATCCGTAGAGTCCTGCATGGATGTTCGCCTCGGGATACCCCAAAGCCATCGCGATGCCGGTCGATAGCACGCAACCGAGGAGAGCCATGAGGGCGCCGATTCGCGTGTTGATCGCGATGCCAACCAAAATCAGCGCGCCGGTGATGTAGTTGTCTTGAAGGAAAACCTGCCCAACGCCTTTGCCGGAGCCTTCGAGGAAGGTCGCCAAGGTGTATGGAGCCGCGAGCTCCTCGGGGTTCGCAAAGGCGGGCGCCTCGAGTGGTGCGCTCTCTATCATCGGCACCGCAAGGGCGCCCGATACGAACACGAGGCTCACCACGATGAACGACGCAGTCAGAGCCGGCAATCCGACCAGACTGGTGAATTTCCCGATCGCCATCGCGACGAACACCGAGAGCACCACCGCAAAGACCGTCAGGGTGATCAGCTGCCAGCCAGGAATCGTGCCCGCGGTGTAGTTGCTGCTGGTGTACGCATCGAGCGCGATCGCGACCAGAGCTCCATTGAAGCCATGGAGGCCGGCGCGGATCGCGCCCCGGTCGGCCCCGAACACGACCGCCGTGAGCGTTGCGAGCAAGGCGCCCAACAAGCACAGGGTGCCGTAGATCCAGGAGTTCACGCAGATCGCCGCCAGGATGACCAAGCCGGTCCAAGGGTTGTTCTGCAAGACCACCTGGCCGATGCCACGAAGGGTAGAATCCCCGATCTCGACGACCGAAATGCGATCGACCGCGGCGAGACCGGAGGTCATGGCGATGCTTCCACGGCGCAAGTCTCCCGCCAGGCGGTGAGGACCCTGCTAACGATCTCATCCACGCCCTTGCCGTGCTTGACGGCCGCGAACACCGTCGGCCCGCTTCCTCTCATCTTCTTCGCATCACGGTCCATCACGCTGAGGTCGGCACCCACCGCTTCGGCGAGATCCACCTTGTTGATCACGAGCAGGTCCGACTGCGTGATCCCAGGACCGCCTTTTCGGGGCACCTTGTCGCCGCCGGCCACGTCGATGACATAGATCGTATAGTCGGCGAGCTCGCGGCTGAAGTCGGCCGCGAGGTTGTCCCCGCCGGACTCGATCAGGAGAATCTCAGGGTCAAAGTCGTTGCTCAAACTCTCGAGCGCGAGCAGGTTGCTGGTGATGTCTTCGCGAATGGCGGCATGCGGGCAGCCTCCGGTCTCGACCGCCCGAATCCGCTCGGGCTCGAGAGCTTCATTGCGGACCAAGAACTCGGCGTCTTCGCGCGTGAAGATGTCGTTGGTGACGACCGCAAGCGAGCGCTCGCCCTTGAGCGCCCGGCAAAGCGCCAAGCTCAAGGCGGTCTTGCCACTTCCTACCGGCCCCCCGATGCCTACCGTAAACGCCCTTCGTCCGTAGTCCCTGCCTTCGAGGCGAGATGAGCGCTCATGAAAGTGCCCTGGGTGCTCGAGCTGTTCGTGAGAATGCCCGTGGTCGCCGTGTTGATCGTGGTCGTGGTCATGCATGTGCGCTTCCTCGTGGGCGGGATGTCAGCTCTGAAAGAGCCGGGTGTACAAACCGTCGTGTGCGTTCTGAAGGACATCCATCACGGGTGCCGTCTGCGCAGCGTGCGCCGGCGATGGAACCCGGTCGGGGTTGGACGCTCGGATGATCGATGGACCGAGCTCGAATAGAAGGGTCTGGGCGCGGAGTGGCCCGATGATATTCAGCCGGACTGCGCTGGAGATGAGGTCCCGTGCCAAGATGAAGAGCGCCAGCTCGAGGGTCTTGGGCAATGATATCGATAGGAGTCGACCGGTGACTCCGAAGGCCACGCCGTAGTGCTGCGGTGTGCCGCGCCTTCGCCATTCGTCCGCCAACGACGCGAATGCCGGGATGTGAAAGGACGTTCCCGCCACGTAGAGGAGTGCCGAGCCCAGCGCGCGGCTGGCCCGGTTCGCCACGTGATTCACCAGGAAGGCGTCGCAGAGCGAGTCGAGCTCGTACACGGACCCGGCGTCCTCGTGAGCGGCCTTGACGAACGGGAGCATCCCGTACTTCGCTTGGACGATCGCCGCGTCCACGAAGTCCCGCAAGTCCTCCGGGCTCGTCACGTCGCCCGACTGCCGGGCGGATTCGAGGCCCCCGGAGTGAGCGAATCCTCCGACGGGAAACGCCGTGTCGGCGATTTGCCAGATCAGGAGATCTCCCGCGTTCGAGTGTTCGTGTGTCTTCATCAGCTCGGTATCGAAACGCTCGACTCAGAAGAGAAAGTAGGTCTTGGCCAGAGGCACGACGTCGACTGGATCGCAGGTCAGTGGTTTGCCATCAGCGGTGACTGCGTACGTCTCGGGGTCGACCTTGAGGTCGGGCAACGCATCGTTCAACTTCATGTCCGTCTTCGAGACGTCTCTGCAGTTCTTGACAGGGACGAGGCGGCTGTTGAGACCGAATCCGTCGACGACGTGGTTGTCGAGCGCCACTTGACTTACGAAGGCCACCGAGACGCTACCGGCCGTCTTTCCGCGGCCGCTGAACATAGGACGCATGTAGTTGGGCTGCGGGGTCGTGATCGATCCATTCGGATCGCCCATTTGCGACCAAGCGATCATCCCGCCTTTGATGACGAGCTGAGGCTTCGCCCCAAAGAGCTTCGGGTTCCAAAGCACGAGATCGGCGAGCTTGCCCACCTCGATCGAACCGATCTCATGGGCCATTCCGTGCATGAGTGCGGGGTTGATCGTGTACTTGGCGACGTACCGCCGAATCCGAAAGTTGTCGTTCCCGGAGCCCTTGTCTTCTTCGAGCGCGCCGAACTGCTTCTTCATCTTGTCAGCGGTTTGCCAAGTGCGGGTGATCACTTCCCCGATGCGTCCCATCGCCTGAGAATCCGAGCTCATCGCGCTGATCGCTCCCATGTCATGAAGGAGATCCTCGGCTGCAATCGTTTGTCCTCGGATTCGGCTCTCGGCGAACGCCACGTCCTCGGGGAGGTCCGGATCGAGATGGTGGCAGACCATCAACATGTCGAGGTGCTCATCGATCGTGTTGCGGGTGTAGGGCCGCGTCGGGTTCGTCGAACTCGGCAAGATGAACGACTCGCCACAAACCTGGAGGATGTCGGGCGCGTGCCCGCCGCCCGCTCCCTCGGAATGGTAGGCGTGAATCGCCCGGCCCTTCATTGCAGCCACCGAATCTGCGTAGAAACCGGACTCGTTGAGCGTGTCCGTGTGGATCGTCACCGCGAGATCGAACTCCTCGGCGACAGTCAAGCAGTTGTCGATGGCGGCCGGTGTGGTGCCCCAATCTTCATGGAGCTTGAATCCGCAGGCGCCGGCGTAGGCCATGGCGGGGAGGCCTTCGGGTCGCGCGGTGTTGCCCTTTCCGGTCAACCCGAAGTTGAGCGGGATGTCGTCGAGGGCTTGGAGCATCAATCGAATATGGTGGCTCCCCGGGGTACACGTCGTTGCGGTGGTTCCCGTTGCGGGACCGGTGCCGCCACCGACCATGGTGGTGGAGCCGCTCGCAATCGCCTCGTCGTACTGTTGAGGGCACAGAAAGTGAATGTGCGTGTCGATGCAGCCCGCGGTGAGAATCATGCCCTCCCCCGCGATGACCTCGGTCGAGACACTCACGATCATGCCCGGACTGACACCGTCCATGACGTTGGGATTCCCGGCCTTGCCGATCGCGGAAATGCGCCCGTTCTTGATGCCGACGTCAGCCTTGTAGACACCCGTGTAGTCGACGATGAGGGCATTCATGATGACGAGGTCGAGTGCATGGGCTTCCAAGACCCCTGTCGCCTGCCCCATACCTTCACGAATGACTTTTCCGCCGCCGAACTTGCACTCGTCGCCGTAGACAGTGTGGTCCTTCTCGACCTCGAGTTCGAGCGACGTATTGCCGAGCCTGACCTTGTCTCCCGTCGTGGGCCCGTAGAGAGCCGCGTAGTTCTCCCGTGTGATGCTGTGGCTCATGCGATCCTCCCGCGCCTTGGTCGTGGTGTCATCTGGAATGGAGTGGATGGTCTTCGAGTCATGGCGCCATCCTGAACCCCATGTCGCGTAGTCGCTTCATGGCCTGCTCCTTGTTGAAGTCGTTCACCGCGCCCGTGGCGGCAGCGTTGCCACCGTTGATCACGCGGTCTCCACCGATCGCGACGAGTTGAACCGTCTTCTTTTCTCCGGGTTCGAACCGAACGGCCGAGCCCGCGGGAATGTCGAGGCGTTTGCCATAGGCCGCCTCCCGGTCGAACCCCAGCGCGCGATTGGTTTCGACGAAGTGATAGTGGCTCCCGACTTGGATCGGTCGGTCTCCGTAGTTCTTGACCTCGAGCTCGACCGTCTCTCGGCCTTCGTTGAGAACGATCTCGCCCTTCGCGGTCATGATCTCGCCGGGCTTCGGCGACTTCGCGGTGTCTTTCCCGAAGACCTTGAGATCGGGCACAGGGAGAAAGCTCCCGTGCAGTGCCGCCGTGAGGTCTCCGTCTTCGTTGGCGATCGGATCGTGCACGGTCACCAGCTTCGTCCCGTCGGGGAACGTCCCCTCGACTTGAACCGAGTAGATCAGATTGGGAACCCCGGGCATCACCTGACGGCGCCCTAGAAGCGTCTTGCCGAGGTCCATGAGCTCGGCGACGCTCTTGTCGCCGTCGCGAATGAACTCGAAAAGCTGCGACGAGATCAACCCGACCGCCTCAGGATGGTTGAGACGCAGCCCGCGCGCGAGGCGCTTCTGGGCGAGAAAGCCCACGTTGTGCAACATGAGTTTGTCGAGTTCTCTTGGCGTCAGATGCATGGCTGCCTCGTTCCTTCGTCGATGACTAGAATTTACGGCCCCAGAGGGTCTCCTCGAAGAGCGACAAGCGAGGTTCGACCTCGCGGGCGAGGAACCGAGCGACCGTCTCGGTTTCTTCGCCCATGATTCGGATGACCAACCCGTGCGTGATCGGATTCGCGACCACGATCAGGTCTCGCGCTCCCGGCCCGTGGGTGGGCTTCGCGCCCGCCAATGCCTGCAACTGCGCGACCATGGGCCCGGTCGTTTCGCCTGCGAGGATCAAGACGGCGTGACAGTGGTATCGGCCGCCACGGAGGCGAGCCCCGATGTCACCATCGTCGCGATCGAGGCGGACGGCATCCTCCACGACCCGCTGGCCGTCTAAGAACACCTGCTGGCGCGAGCAATAGTGATCGAACGCCCACACCTCGCCTCGCGCGCGGCGCCCACTCGTGAACCAATCGACGACAAAGAGCGTCCCATTGCCGAGGACGTCGAATCGTTGCTCCTGCACGTACCGCGCGCTGGCGAAGCAGGCCACGGGGTCGGGGATGAAAGCCGCAACGGCTCCAGGGTGCACCCGGGCCGTGAGCGTTTGCCGGACGGTCTCTCCATCGACACTTCGAAACACTTTGGTCGACGACTGAGTCGTAACGATGGCTTTCGCGCCAGGCTTCACTTCGACGTGCAGCCTGGTTTGATCTCCAGTGAGAAGACCGCCGCCATAGGTCCCGATGGACACGCGGGCGACCTCGCTCTTCGTCCGAGGCACGAGCAGTTTCATCGGCGACGTCGCGCGCGCCCGGGTCACCGCGCTCTCGGCTTGGACGCTCGATACCTCGAGAAGCCCTTCGGTCACGAGATGGTGGACGGTAGCCGGCCTCTTGCCAACCGCTACCGGTCGCTCCGGACCTCTGCTGACCTCGTGAACTAACATACTGACCCGCAGCTGCGCTCTTTCTTCCGCTCGAACGCCGTTGTCTACACCGAAAGCGTTCGACCTGTCCATACATAAATTCCCCGGAATCCAAGAGAGTCACGGGCGCGAGTTTCGCGCACGGAGGCTGCGCAGGACGGAGGCAAATCCGGCGTCGCGGCGTGTCGCGAACGGCGTTGCTCTTCACGCTGCCATGGTGATAGCTTCCCTCGGTGATTCTCCAGTCGGACCGACAGCCGACACGAGACAGACGATGAATCATTCCACTCTTTTCGGATCCCTGGCTCTCGCCGCAATGAGTATCGGCGCATTGCATTCCTTGGCACCGGACCACTGGGTTCCGATCGCGGCGGTCGCAAGGGCGCGTCAGTGGTCGAAGCGCCGGACCGCACGGGTCGCCCTACTTTGCGGTTTTGGCCACGTCACCGTCTCGGTGTTGCTGGGGATCTTGGCACTGATGTTTGGCACATCGCTGTTCGAGTCTTTCGGAGAGCGGATGGTGTCGATCGCGGGATACCTGCTGATCGGGTTCGGGGTCGCGTACGCGGTGTGGGGGCTGCGGGGTGCGTTCGCACACCGGATCCATGGGCATCACCACCATCACTACGACCATGTCCACGACCCGTCGAAGGCATCGATCTGGTCCCTCTTTCTCATTTACTGCGCCGACCCGTGCGTCGCTGTGATTCCGATTCTCTTTGCCGCCGCCCCGTTGTCGACCCTCCAGACGGCATCGATTGTCGTCGCGTACGAGGTCGCGACGATAGGCGCGATGGTCATGTTGGTCGCACTGGCTCACTCGGGCGCGCGCCTATTCAAGGGGAGTTGGATAGAGCGCTATGGTGACAGCACCGCGGGCGCGTTGATCGCGGCAACCGGGGTCATGGTCGGTGTGTTGGGCTGGTGATCCATCCGGAAAATGCTACCCGTTGAGTCGGAGTATCCAATGCAGCATCGTCTTCTCTTAGTCCTTGGCGTGGTCGCATACGCCGCACTGATTCCTGGTTGCGGCACGTCCGGCTCGAGTATCGAAATCGTGGTCGACATCGATGAAGACGCCGACTTCTCCTCGTTTCAAACGTTCACGGTCCTTACGCCGGAGCTCGTGCCCGAGGCAGATCCTCCGAGTGACGACGAGGATCGCTTCAACGATCAAGTCAATGCGCTCATCATCGAAGCGATGACCGCACCCCCGGTGTGCATGACTTTCATCCCGCCCGAAGAAGTCGCGGACGGCAACGAGCCGGACTTGTTCGCGGGCAATGGGCTCGCGCGGTCAACCGAACAGGGAACGTCATGGCGTTGCGTGGGCGGTTGGTGGTGGGGCGTCTGGGGTTGGTTCTGGGATCCGTGCCTATGGATCACGCCCATCGAAATCGAGTTCGACGTCGGCAGCTTGTATCTTCCGGTTGGGCCTCGACCTGACGAAGGCGACGACCCGGCGCCTGTGTTCATGGGCACCGCTCGCAAGGTCCTCGAAACCAGCACCAACGTAGACGAAGCCGTACGAAACGCCGTGTCCGCGATCTTCGTGCAGTGGCCCGAGTCGCGCACCTGCGACCCCGCGCCGGAATAGACCGAAGTAGAGCCGCTCGACCCGCGCCGAGTCCGCCTCGCCACTGGACGACCGAGGAGGTTACGGGTAGCAGTGTGACGTGGGCGATCTCGAAGACGTCATGGCTGGCACCGATGGCCTTGGGCTCTGGCTCACGGGTGCTGGCATCTCTGCGGAAAGCGGGATTCCGACCTTTCGCGGCGAGGACGGATACTGGCGGGTTGGGTCACGCCACTATCAGCCACAGGAGATGGCGACGCGTGCGATGTTTGGGGAGATGCCCGAGGAAGTGTGGGCATGGTACCTCTATCGGCGTGGCATTTGCCGCCTCGCGGAGCCGAACGTGGCCCATCGGGCGCTGGCGGCGCTCGAGGAACGCGAGTCGGATCGCTTCGTGCTCGTCACGCAGAACGTCGATGGGTTGCACCTTCGGGCAGGCAACTCATTGGCGCGCACGTTTCAGATCCACGGCAACATCGACTTCATGCGGTGCGCGCACGAGTGCCTCGAAGCACCAGTCCCCATTCCCGATGCGATCGATGTCTTCTGGGAACGCGGTCGACCGCTCAACGACCAGGAGCGAGATGCGCTGCGATGCCCGAAATGCGGGCGCCCTGCGCGTCCCCACGTGCTCTGGTTCGATGAGAGCTACGACGAGAGTAATTTTCGCTTCGAGAGCTCGATGCGGGCCGCGGAGTCCGCGTGCGTGATCGTCGTCGTGGGGACTACCGGCGCGACGTCGCTGCCCATGCACATCGGCACCCTTGCAGCTTCTCGGGGCACGCCGCTCGTGGTGATCAACCCGGAGCCCAACCCTTTCAGCGCACTCGTGCAGCAGTCAGGTCGTGGCTTGTTTCTCCAAGGGACGGCTGGTGAATGGGTGCCTCGCGTCGCTGAGCTCCGGGCGCCCCGCTGAGGCCACTTGCCACCCGTCGACTTCAGCGATACCTATTTCGTCATGCGTTTTCTGCTTCTCGTGTTCGTCCTCGGACTGACCACATCGTGCGCCAAGGATAGCGAGCCCGCGCGGTACCCGGACCGACCTGGCGGAGAGTGCAGTCGGAGCCCCGGCGAGACCTGCGAGCCGCGATCGGTGTGCCACTACGCGGAGGACGCCGCTTGCGGCGAGACCGGCGCCAGGGGCGCATGCTTCCCGATGCCGTCCACGTGCACCAAAGACTACAGCCCGGTGTGCGGGTGCGACGGCCGCACCTATCTCAACGTCTGCGTCGCACACTCCCATGGAACATCCCCTCGGAACAGCGGCCCGTGCCCAGACACCGCGCCGGCCGGTCCCGTCACCTGCGGGCCTGGCGGGACCGTGTCGCAGTGCGGTGCGGGCACGTTCTGTCTATACACCGAGGGTCAGTATTGCGGCGAGGTCAACATCGCCGGGGAGTGCGCGACCCAGCCTTCCGAATGCACGAAGGAGTGGGCGCCCGTCTGCGGGTGCGACGACCGCAACTACAGCAACGACTGTGTCTCCCATTCTCATGGCGTCTCGATCCGGCATCGAGGGCTGTGCCAGGGCAGTACCGAGTCGGCGAAAGCTGCCGGCCAGGCATGTGGCACCGACAACGCGGGTCAATGCGCCACCGGCCTCTACTGCAGCTACCCGGCGTCTTCGAGTTGCGGGGCACGCAACCGCTCCGGAAAGTGCCAAGCCAAACCGCAAGCCTGCACGCAGGAGTACCGACCGGTGTGCGGATGCGATGGTCACACCTACTCGAATCGCTGCTCGGCCAGTGCGGCTGGCGTCTCCGTACGAAAACAAGGCGCCTGCGAGGCGCCCTAGGTGCCAATCCAGCCACTCGACCTGGCACTGAAACAAAGAGTCGTGGGCAACCTCGCATCCCATCAACGGCTCGCACACGACGACGCCACCCTCATCCGGGCAGCGGTGGCGATCACCCTAGTCACGGACGATGCGGGAGAGGCAGCCTTTGTGATTACGCGCCGCTCCGACGCACTTCGAAAGCACAGTGGGCAGTGGGCGCTGCCAGGTGGGCGCCTCGACCCTGAAGAGACCGAAATCGTTGCTGCGCTACGTGAGCTCGACGAAGAGATCGGGCTTCGGTACGAGTCGGATCGCGTCCTCGGTCTGCTCGACGACTACCCGACGCGTTCGGGCTTCGTGATCACACCGGTCGTGGTGTGGGGGGGCGCGGAGGCCGTCTTGAAGCCGAACCCAGACGAGGTTGCCGAGGCACACCGGGTCGCCCTCCACGAGCTGGATGCCCCCGAGGTCCCTCGCATCTTCGACATCCCTGAAAGTGACCGGCCCGT